>JACNLP010000081.1 GCA_014381465.1 Flavobacteriales bacterium
GTTAGTTAGTTAGTTAGTTAGTTAGTTAGTTAGTTAGTTAGTTAGTTAGTTAGATTAGTTTATTTTAACTTTTTTGAATAGAAAAAGTCCAATAATAAACAACAACAAAACTACAAAAAGAGCGATTTGTTGGCTATAAAGTGTGGTAATTATCCCAAAAAGTAGTGGTCCAATAAAAGAAGTTGCTTTTCCTGAAAGAGCAAAAAAGCCAAAAAATTCGTTTATTTTTTCTTTAGGAGTAAGTTGAGCCATAAGCGATCTGCTACAGGATTGATTAGGCCCAACCATTAACCCAATAAGCACTCCAGCTACCCAAAATATTTCTTTTGGATAATTGGTTTCAGGAGCTAAAATAGCAAGTAGTGTCGCAAAGATCAAAACAAATAAAGTGAGGTTAATTACTAGCTTAACTCCTACCTTATCCTCAAAATATCCAAATACAAAAGCACCAATTCCAGCCGCAATATTAAGCACAATGCCTAATTGCATTACCTCATCAAAACTAAAATCCAAAGTCCCTACTGCATAAATTCCTCCAAAAGCAAAAATAGTAACCAAACCATCATTAAAAAATAATCGTGCAATTAAAAACCGAGAAATTTCTTTGTATTTGGAAATAGACTTAAAAGTTTTTCTAATAGCTGAAAACGAATTAGAAATATGTTTTCTTTTAAACTTTTCTTTCTTTCTGTCTCTCACAAATAAAAAAGTGGGAATTGAAAAAATCAAGAACCAAACGCCAACTATAATGTTAATTTTTCTAATACCAACAGAATTCAAGTCAGGAAACAAAAACAATGCTAAAAACAGAGCAATCAAACCACCAACAAACCCTAATCCCCAAGCAAAACCAGAAATACTTCCACTATTATTTTTATCGGATAAATCCGGCAAATAGGAATTGCAAAATACTGTTCCCATTTCAAAAGCAACATTTGCAATAACAAAAAATGTAAGCGCCATTATCACATCACCTGCCTCTGGAAAGTAGAGTAAGCAAGAAAACACCGCACAAATCCAACTAAACAAAATAAGAAAGAATTTTCGGTAACCACCGCTATCGGCAATAGCCCCTAAAATAGGCGACAATACAGATACTATAATTGCTGATAATGCAATTGCATTTGCCCACATTGTTGTACCAATTTGTGGATTTGGAGCTATTACTTTTACAAAAAAAGCACTATATACAAAAGTAACAATAATAGTAGTGAAGGGCTGATTAGCAAAATCGTAAAGCGACCAAGCCAACACCTCTTTCCTATTTTTTATTTTTGATAAAAGCATGTAATTACAAAAGCCAATAATACAATTTTTATTACTAATACCGTTTCTAACTAATATCGCTTAAAAAAATGTAAGTTTGCACCTTTAAAAACAAAAAATGAACTTAGAAGGAATAATAAGTATAGCTGGAAAAGCGGGACTATATAAAGTAATATCGCAAGGAAAAAATGCAGTAATTGTAGAAAGTCTAACTGATAAAAAAAGAATGCCAATTACAGCACGCTATCAAGCAAACACTTTAGAAGAAATAGGAATATACACCCAAGATGACACTAAACCCTTATCAGAAATTTTTGATAATATTGCAAAAAGAGAGGACTGCAAACAAACAATTAGTCATAAATCTTCAAAAGAGGAATTGGTAACTTATTTTGAAGAAATTATACCTGATTACGATACAGAGCGAGTCTATATTTCTGATATTAAGAAAGTAGTTCAGTGGTACAATGCCTTGCAAACTGTTGGTTTAATTATACCTCCTAAAGAAAAAAAGAAAAAGCAACTAAAACTCTAAAGAAATAATGGAAACAACTATTGCACTACCAACTAGGCCTACAAGAAAATTTGTCCCAGAAAAGCTAGTAATTGATTCTTGGGATAAAATCAAATCACTTTTTGATAATTTAGTTGAAAGAGACCTCAAATCTGTTGATGAATTAGAAAAATGGATGCTTGACCGATCAGAATTGGAGGCTGTACTAGAAGAAGACATAGCATGGCGATATATTAAAATGAATATCGACACAACCGATAAAGAATTGGGAGAAAGATTCACCTTTTGGATAAAAGAAATTTCACCAAAAATGGCTCCTTATTCTCATAAATTAAATGTAAAATTGGTTAAAAGCCCTTTTTTAAAAAATTTGGATACCGAAAAATATCGTATTTATTTAAGAAGTGTAAATAAACAAATTGAGATTTTTAGAGAAGAAAATATTCCACTATTTACTGAGATGGAAGCTAAACAACAGGAGTATGGTGCTATTTCTGCAAAAATGAGTGTGGAAGTGGATGGCAAGAAATTAACCATGCAAAAAGCTGCACAATTATTAAAAGATACTAATAGAAATAAAAGAGAGGAAGTTTTTCATAAAATAAGTAAAAGAAGATTACAAGATGAAAAAGCTTTAGATGATTTATTTGATGAGTTAATTGCACTCAGACAAAAAATTGCAAAAAATGCTGACTTTGATAATTACAGAGATTATATGTTTGCAGCAATGGGTCGCTTTGATTACACTCCTGAAGATTGTTTTGATTTTCATGATGCTATCGAAAAAGAAATTGTTCCAATAATTTCCTCTTTTGAACAAAAAAGAAAAGATAAGCTCAGAAATAACAACTACAAACCTTGGGATACAGCAGTTGATGTTAATGGGTTACCCCCATTAAAACCATTTGAAGGAGGAGAACAATTAACAGATTTATCTATTGAATGTTTTAACCGATTAAGACCTTACTTTGGAGAATGTCTTTCTACCATGAAAGCAATGAAGCACTTGGATTTAGAATCAAAAAATGGAAAAGCACCAGGAGGGTTTATGTATCCCCTTTACGAAATTGGAGTTCCATTTATTTACATGAATGCAGTTGGTTCTCAAAGAGATTTAGTAACTATGGTTCATGAAGGAGGTCATGCTGTTCACTCATTTTTAAGTAGAGATTTAGAAATGACTGAATTTAAATCCACCCCATCTGAAGTAGCAGAATTGGCATCTATGTCTATGGAGCTTTTAACTATGGACAATTGGGATGTATTTTATGAAGATGAAAAAGAGTTAAAAAGAGCAAAACTAGAACAGTTAGAAAAAGCATTAGAAACTTTGCCTTGGGTTGCCGCTATTGATAAATTCCAACATTGGATTTATACAACAAAGCACACGGCACAGCAAAGAAAAGAAAAATGGTTAGCAATTTCTGCTGAACTAGGAAATCAGATTATAGATTGGTCAGGAAATGAAAATGCACATGCTAACCTTTGGCAAAGACAATTACATTTATATGAAGTTCCTTTCTATTATATTGAATACGGAATGGCACAATTAGGAGCAATTGCTATGTGGCGTTCTTATAAACAATTAGGTGAACAAGGATTAGATAATTATATGGAAGCACTGAAATTGGGTTATACCAAAAGCATTTCAGAAATATATGAAACTGCTGGAATAAAATTTAATTTCTCAGCTGACTATGTAAAAGAATTGGCCAACTTTATAAAAGAAGAATTGACTAAATTAGATTAATCGTTTATTATGCAAAAAAGCGACAACAAATCATTCAGAAACAAGGTTCACGAAATTATTTTTGAAGCCGACACTTTTTACGGCAAGCTTTTTGACATCCTTTTATTAGTGGCTATTGTGTCAAGTTTAATTGCTGTAATGCTTGAAAGCATTAATTCTTTTCAGCAAAAATACGGCACTATTCTCCGAATTTTTGAGTGGACTGTAACCATTTTATTTACTATTGAATATCTCCTTAGAATTTACGCTATCGGAAAACCCTGGAAGTATATTTTTAGCTTTTATGGTATAATAGATTTTATATCTTTTGTACCTACTTATTTTATGCCACTGTTTAATCAATCTCAGTATTTTGTTGTAGTTAGAACTTTTAGATTGTTGCGTGTTTTTAGGATTTTAAAATTAGCAAGGTATGTAAGGGGTTCTAAAGTTTTAGTAACTGCCTTAAAACAAAGCAGAGGAAAAATTGTAGTTTTCTTAACGGCAGTGCTCACCCTTGTGATTTTTATGGGAACTTTAATGTATTTAGTAGAAGGAAAAACTAATGGATTCACTAGCATTCCTCAAAGTATTTATTGGGCCATTGTAACCCTTACTACAGTTGGTTATGGCGATATAGTTCCTCATACTGTTTTAGGGAAGTTTTTAGCTTCTTTTATAATGATTTTGGGTTATGGAATAATTGCTGTGCCAACAGGTATATTTGCAGCAGAATTTGCAAGAAAAACAGATGAACAGATAAGCACACAATCCTGTCCAGATTGCTCTAGGGAAGGACATGAAATAGATGCTGAATTTTGTAAGAAATGTGGTGCAGAGCTTAATCCATAATTTTAATTAACATTCTTTTCCCTGCTGCAAAAAAGAAAAAATTGAAGACTTAAACTAAAACAACCCTCTCCCCCTCATACCAACCTTTATAATTAGCTTGGTATAATTTCTCAATTGCATTACGCTTAATTTTCATTGTTGGAGTTAACAGTTTATTCTCTACTGTCCATTCCTCTTTTACAACAATAAAGTTATGAACCTTTTCATGACCTTCAAGCTTAGGGTTTACAACTTCCAAGGTAGTAGTTAATGATGAAATTAAATCTTCCTGAGATTTTAATTTCCCTCTTTCAGAAAGTACAATAATAGCAATTGGCTGAGGCAACTCTGTACCCACAACACAAACCTGCTCAATATTTTTATTGGCTGAAAGCTTCATTTCTATAGGTGAAGGAGCGACATATTTTCCTTTGGAAGTCTTGAACAAATCTTTAACTCTACCCGTAATTTTCAAAAATCCATCAGCATCAATTACCCCCTCATCTCCTGTATGTAGCCAACCATCAATAATTGTTTTAGCAGTTTCTTCCTCATCCTTATAATAACCATCCATAAGGGCATCATGCTTAATCAAAATTTCATTTTTTGAAGAAAGTTTCACATCACAAAGAGGCAAAGCTTGTCCAACAGAGCCCACATTTATATTATCATTATAACTCACATGAGAATAACAAGTGTTTTCCGTCATTGCATATGCCTCCTGAATATTAATTCCCAATCGAGCAAACCAATTGATTAATGCAACTGGAGTTGGGGCTGCTCCAGTAAATATGTTTCTTGCTTTACTTAAACCTAGTCCTTTTTGAATTTTCTTTTTAATCAATGATGAAATCAGTGGAATACTTAAAAGAATATTTAATTTCTTTTGAGGGAGTTTAGTTAAAATCCCTTGTTGGAATTTGGTCCATATCCTAGGCACTCCTAAAAATACTGTTGGAGATGCTTCTGATAAGTTAGCAGCAAAAGTATCTAAGCTTTCAGCAAAACAAACTTTTCCTCCGCTATACATACTTCCCATTTGTACTAATAACCTTTCTGCAATATGACAAAGCGGTAAATAAGAAAAGAATACTTCATTTTCCAAATGCAATGAATTTACTGCATTAGTTGTTGCAAAGGAAAAGTTATAAAACTTATGCATCACTCCTTTGGGATCTCCAGTAGTTCCTGAAGTATAGATGATAGTAGCTAGTTCATTTGAATCACGAATAACATTCTCTGTTATTGGCTCAACATCAGTTGTTAAATCATCCCACTTTGGATAATCCTCACTATAAAAAGGAAAGGTAATACAATTCATATCAGAAGGAACGCCTGGCTTCATATCAGCATAATTATCCAACTTCCCAACAAATAATAAGTTTGCCTGACTATGTTTTAAAATTTTACCTAAGGTTTCAGCATTCAGGTTTGGATACAATGGAACCGAAATATGACCACTCATCATAATAGCCAAATCAGTCATCATCCAATGTGCACAGTTTTTAGACAAAAGAGCTATCTTACTGTCCTTTGGGAAGTTTTGATTCTTAATATAAGCTGCCATTTTCCTAACCTCCTCTCCTACTTCTTTCCATGTCCAGTTGTGCCAAACCCCATTAATTGGTTGACTTAAATATATTTCGTTTGGTTTTTCCTGCTCCCATTTATAGAGCATTTCTAAGGGTGATAAATAGTTCATTATGTATATTTTTTGAATGCTAAAAATACAGAATTTTTGGTTAGGTAAAATGGCTGATGAGTTAAATGTTGATAAGAAAATAACATTCCATATTGCTCGACATACTTTTGGAAATTTATCAGGGTGATAAAATACCTATCCAAATGCTACAGAAGTTATATAGGCACAGCTGCAGAGCTGTGAATTATCAGCAAGCATTTATGAATAAAGAAACGGATGATGCTTTGGACAAAGTATTAAGTGTAGATGATGAGTATATTATATGTATTTGCGTATAAAAATAAAGATTTATTGAAAACTATATGCTTATGCGTATAATAATGTTATTTTTGCAGAAACTATATTTACATACATATAATGGAGGGATTATCTAATTTTATAAAAAAGAAACGAAAGGCAGTTGGTTTAACCCAAGAAATGTTTGCTCAAAAGGCAGGCGTTTCTATAACGGTTATTCGTAAGATAGAACAGGGTAAAACTAATTTGAATATGAGTGTTGTTAATCATGTATTGTCAATGTTTGGAAGCGTTTTAGTTCCTGTTGATATTAAAGAAGTTTCAAATGAGAAAAGCTAAAGTTTATTATAAAGAAATTCTTGCTGGAATATTGCAAGAGACTGCTGATGGGGAATACATATTCTCTTATGCTAAAGAGTATGTTAAAGAATTTCCAAATCAGTTTATTTGTTTTACTCTTCCTGTTGTTGCTACTCCTTATGTTAGTAATAGGTTGTTTTCATTTTTTGAAGGATTGATTCCTGAAGGGTGGCTTTTGGAAATAGCGGCAAAAAGTTGGAAGATAAATCAAAATGATAGAATGGGTTTGTTGTTGGCATGTTGCCAAAACTGTATCGGTGCGGTAAGTATAGTGCCATTATCTGAAGAGTATGAAAAATAAATGTTTGTATTGTTATAAGGAATTAAATGGAGAGATTGATTTTCATCAGACTTGCTCTTTTCAATTTTTTGGAGTAAAGGTTCCACCTCAATTACCTTACTTAATTGATGAAATGCATGAATTGGCAAAACATGTTGTTGAGAGAAGGGTTTCTGTTCCTGGTGTGCAATCAAAACTCTCTATGTCAGTTGTAAAAGAGAAAGTGCAAAGTAGACTTACTGTTGTAGATGCTTTAGGTGGTAATTATATTTTAAAGCCTCCAACAATTCAGTACCCTGAGATGCCAGAAAATGAGCATTTAACAATGAGGTTAGCGGAATTGTGTGGTATTAAAGTTGTGAGCTCTGCATTAATAAGATTAAAATCTGGTGAACTTTCGTACATTACTAAAAGAATTGATAGAACCAATAGTGGGGATAAAATCCATATGCTTGACATGTTTCAAATTACTGAAGCGGTAGATAAGTATAAAAGCTCAATGGAAAAGGTAGGTAAAGCAATTGATAAGTGTTCAGCTAATACTTTATTGGACAAATTAATTCTTTTTGAGATTACAGTTTTCTCCTACTTAACTGGAAATAATGATATGCATTTAAAGAATTTTTCCATGATAAATGAAAATGATCAATGGGTACTTGCTCCTGCATACGATTTATTAAATGTAAGTATTTTGTTGCCAGAGGATAAAGAAGAATTGGCTTTAAGTTTGGAAGGAAAAAAGAGTCGATTTAGTAAAAACCATTTTGAAAGTTTTGGTAAAAATTTAGGATTAAATCAGAAGCAAATTGCTGGCGTATTTTTTAGGTTTGAACAGAAGATAAATGAAATGATTGAACTCATTCAAAACTCTTTTCTAAGTTCCGATTTACAAGAAAAATACATTTCCCTTTTAAAAGCTAGGATGAAGATAGTAAAGTGTTAGAGCGTTTATTTTTTTCGGAAATATATCTGAATAGGCACCCCTGAAAAATCAAAATTCTCGCGCAACTTATTTTCAATAAATCGTTTGTAAGGATCTTTTATATACTGAGGAAGATTAGCAAAAAATGCAAAAGTTGGGGTAGCTGTTGGCAGTTGTGTGCAAAATTTTATTCTAATGTATTTTCCTTTGAGTGCAGGTGGCGGATTTTGCTCAATCAGAGGTAACATCACATCATTTAATTTAGAAGTAGTGATTTTTTGCATTCTATTGTTGTACACATGGATGGCCGTTTCCAATCCTTTCAATAATCTTTGTTTGTTTAGTGCCGAAACAAACACAATTGGCACATCCGAAAATGGTGCAATTTTTTTTCTTATATGCTCTTCTACCTCTTTTGTAGTTTGAGTATCTTTCTCTACCAAATCCCATTTATTCACCAATATTACAATGCCTTTTTTATTTCTATCTGCAATATGAAATATGCGTTGATCTTGTGCCTGAAAGCCCCTTGTTGCATCAATAATAAGCACACAAACATCCGCATGCTCAATAGCACGAACAGAACGCATCACCGAATAAAACTCCAAATCTTCATGTACATTTCTTTTCTTCCTGAGCCCTGCTGTATCTACCAAAATGAAATCAAAGCCAAATTTGTTGTAAGGGGTGTTTAAGGAATCTCTAGTGGTTCCAGCAATTTCGGTTACAATGTTTTGCTCTTTACCAATTAGTGCATTTATAAAAGAGGACTTACCCACATTTGGGCGGCCAATAACTGCAAATTTTGGAATTCCAAAATCTTCTTCTGGTGTGTCTTCCACAAAATGTTTTACTAATTCATCCAGCAATTCTCCTGTTCCACTTCCGCTAATGGAGGCAATAGGAATATAATCACCCATTCCTAAATTATAAAATTCCACCGCCTCATTTAGCAGTTGAGTATTATCCACTTTATTGGCAACAAGAATTACTTTTTTATCAGTTTTTCTTAGCAATTGCGCTACCGATTGATCCAAATCTGTAATACCATCTTTGGCATCCACCAAAAATAAAATCACATTTGCCTCATCAATGGCAAGCTCAACTTGCTTTCGGATTTCCTTTTCAAAAATATCATCACTTCCCTCTACATAGCCACCGGTATCAATCACGGAAAACTCTTTACCATTCCATTCGGATTTTCCATAATGTCTATCTCTGGTTACCCCACTTACCTCATCTGTAATGGCTTGCCTTGTTTGTGTAAGCCGATTAAAAATAGTGGACTTACCCACATTTGGTCTGCCGACTATGGCGACTATATTATTCATAACCAAAAGATTTTAGTTGTCTATTATCATCTCGCCAATTCTTTTTGACTTTTACCACTGTTTCCAAAAATATTTTCTTGTCGAAAAATCGTTCTAATTCTCTTCTTGCTTCTGTGCCAATTCTTTTTATTCCAGCCCCTTTGTGCCCAATGATAATTCCTCTCTGGCTTTCTCTTAACACATAAATAATGGCTCGTATTCTAATGATATCTTTTTCATCCTCAAACTCTTCTACTTCCACCTCAACAGAATAAGGCACCTCTTTTTTGTAATGCTTTAAAATCTTTTCACGGATACTTTCGGAAACAAAAAATCGTTCTGATTTATCGGTAATGGCATCCTTTTCATAATATGGTGGAGCCACAGGTAAGAGTTCTATTATTCGTTCCAAAATCTTGTCCATATTAAATTTGTTGAGCGCTGAAATAGGCAAAATCTCTGCATTAGGCACCCTCTCTTTCCAATGGTTAATTTGGGTTTCTACTTCCTTCTGCCCAGCCAAATCTATTTTGTTTAGCAGAAGTAAAAGTGGGATTTTAGTGTTTTTTATTTTTTCGAAAAGCACCTCATCTTTCAGCTGTTTTTCTCCCATCTCTACCATATAAATAAGCACATCTGCATCTTGGAAAGCAGAACGAACAAAGTTCATCATACTTTCTTGCAGCTTATAAGCCGGCTTGATTATTCCGGGCGTATCGGAAAAAACAATTTGATAGTCTTCTTCATTCAAAATACCTAAAATTCTATGGCGGGTTGTCTGAGCTTTTGGAGTAATAATGGAGAGTTTTTGCCCAATTAAAGCATTCATCAAAGTGGACTTTCCTACATTAGGGTTGCCAATAATATTTACATATCCTGCTTTGTGCTCCATTTTGCAAAGAAAAGAAAAAAGGACTAACCAAATGATTAGCCCTTACTGATAATTTTAGATTGTTTTATTTAGACAAATTAAACCCAACCAATATAGAAACTCTCGCTCCTGTTGGATGAGTTACTGAATATTCAGGCAGAATAGTAGGCTCTTCCCAATATTCATCACCTGAATTTGGGATGCCGTCAGGATCAATAGGTATGTCAGAATAAAGATACTCTTCAGGATGTTTATAAGTTTTATTTATACTAGGCACATAGGCAATATTTACAGGAAGGTTTAACTTTCCAAACTTAAAGTTATATCCCGCTCCTATTACCATAGCAATTCCTCCTAATGACAAATTTGGTCCAACTGCAAATTCAATTCCTTTTTCAGTGCGCACGCCTACCATAGAAGATACTGAAGGTAAAAACATACCTTTTTCCATTCCTCCTACTAAAGCAATCCATTCTACAATACCTGTAACATTACCTCCATCAGCAAATCTACTTTCCCATTGCCACCCATATTGTGACATTACAGCTCCATATTTTCCAGTTGAACCAGACCATTCTTCTCTAAATTCACCATTAAAAAAACCGACATCTTTTCTTAAAATAGATGCCAATGTACCTGGTTGAACCATAGTAATTCCAATTCTTGGACCTGCTAGTTTTTGAATTTGCGCATTGGCACTAATTATGATTAGGCCAAATACAATTGTTGTGATTATTTTTTTCATTTTTTATATTTTAATTAATCCTACCATTATTTAGTCATATTAAATCCAGCCATTAGAGAAATTCTAGCTCCTGTTTTGTTGTCATTGCCCCATGCTCCAGATTTATTAGGAACAAATATTATATTTAAAGGAACGTTCAAATTACCAAACTTAAAATTATACCCAGCACTTATTAACATGGAAAAACCACTTAAAGATATATTAGGACCTGCTGCAAATTCAATTCCAGCATCAGAACGTAAGCCAACTAATGAGGATGCTGATGGTAGAAATAACCCTTTTTCAATACCCCCTACTAATGCAATCCACTCTACAATACCAACTACTTTTTCTCCATCAGCAAATCTACTTTCCCATTGCCACCCATATTGGCTTATAAAAGCACTTCCAGATGAGCCAACCTTATAAGCAGCTTCATCATCAACATCAAAACCCTCATTAATTATGTCGGCACTCCACCCTGGAGTTAGCAAGGTGATTCCAATTCTTGGCCCTGCTAGTTTTTGAATTTGGGCATTGGCACTAATTATGATTAGGCCAAATACAATTGTTGTGATTAGTTTTTTCATTTTTTTTATTTTAATTAATTCTGGGACAAAGATAAAGTATACAAAATAAAATACTATGCTTAGCATAGTATCTGTGCTTTT
>JACNLP010000056.1 GCA_014381465.1 Flavobacteriales bacterium
GACTACTAAGCTCATAAGAGAGCATATAAGCCAAGCAATTGATGGAAACAAGATAAAGCAGATGCTAGATAAAATAGAGTCTCCTACAGAGTATATTAATGCTTGTTCATTAATATCAAGGTATTCTAAATTTTCTGTTTTTTTCTGATAGTAATGTATTCTGCTTCCTTCACTATCAATATGCACCTCTTTCCATTTTAACTTGTTAATGTCAGACCATCTTAATCCAGTAAGACAAGAGAATAGAAAAGCTCTTTTAAGAACTTCATATCTACATTCGGCTTTTTCTATTTGTCTTACTTCTTCAATTGTGAGATACTCTCTTTCCTTCTCTTTTACTTTTGGTATTTTAACATCTACACTTGAATTATATAGAATAATTTTGTCTTTTACAGCTTGTTTCAACGAAGCTCTAAATTTATTAAAATAAGAAGATACAGATGATGATGACAGGCTTTCACCATTATTTTTTTTTACCTTATTAGTTAAGTAGTCTTTGAATCCTTCACAGAAATTCTCATCAATCTCTTTAAATAATACTCTTCCTTTAGTATATTGAGTTAGGTGTTTTAAGGTGCTATCCCAATTTCCATAGTTGCCTATTGAGGAAAGTCTGTTTTCTGTAAGTTTATTAAAGTATTGTAAGAAGTCTGAATTTGATTTAGTGTTAGTTAGGAATCCAAATTCATTATTCTTTATTTCTAACTCTCTTTTAGACTTAATGTTTTTAGCAAGTTCAAGGTTCTGTTTGTTCTCTTGTTTTTGTAATGGAGTAGAGGGTTTTATATGTAAGAAAATACCAAGACTTTCATACTCTCTAATTACAAGAGCTTTTCCCTCATCTGATTTTTGTGTGCCTTTATAGTATTCAAGGTAAAGACTAATTCTTTTACCCCTCTTTTGTTCTCTCTTTCTTAAATGAACTTTCATTTGTTGTTAATTTGTTGTTATAATTAAACAAAAGTATAAATAACAACAAAAATATAGTAAATAACAACAAATATATATTAACAAAAAGAAATAATGATTGAGTATATATCAAGTAAAAGAAAGAATAAGGGTGGTAAGTGAAAACAACATTACTTTCCGATACAGAATTTCCCAAATATGTTCCCTAAGAGGGTGTCGGTAGTAACTTCCCCAGTTATGCTTCCTAAATGGAAAAGAGACTGACGGATATTGATGGCTAAAAAGTCGCCTGTTAATCCAGAATTTAACCCTTCAATAATGGTGTTTATTTCGTGAAGCGTAAGTTGTAATTCCTCATAATGCCTAAGGTTGGTTACTATCGTTTCGTTATTGGATAACTGTTCCGTATTTACAAATTTCAATAACCTTGCTTTTAGCGTTTCAATCCCTTCATCCTTCTTAGCAGAAATGAAAAGAGCATCTTTAAATTCATTTTTAACCTCAGGGTTTAAATCAATTTTATTGATAACAACTAAAAGTTTTTCTTTAGCGGTATCTTTAATTTTATTTAGCTCTACTATTTGACTTTTAAGGTCAGCATCAGCATCAATTAAAAACAAAACAATATTGGCTATTTCTGCTTTTTCTAAGGATTTTTTAATTCCTAAATTTTCAATAGTATCAGTAGTTTCTCTTATTCCTGCTGTATCAATAAATCGGAATTTAAACCCTTCAATATTTAGTTCATCTTCAATAGCATCCCGAGTAGTTCCTGCAATTTCGGAAACAATTGCTTTATCTTCATTTAGTAGCGTATTCAGTAGGGTGGATTTTCCCACATTTGGTGCGCCTAAAATTGCTACTGGAATTCCATTTTTTATTACATTTCCTACTGCAAAGGAATCGACTAATCGTTTGAGTTCAACTTTAATTTCTTGCAATAAAGAATTGAATTTTTCTCTATCAGCAAACTCTACATCTTCTTCTGAAAAATCTAACTCTAATTCTATTAAACTTGCAAAATGAATAAGCTGTTCCCTTAATATTTTTAAATCATTTGAGAAGCCACCTCTCATTTGATTTATTGCAATTTGATGTGCTTTTTTACTCTCAGAAGCGATTAAATCAGCAACCGCTTCTGCTTGTGATAAGTCCATCTTACCATTACTAAATGCACGCAAAGTAAATTCACCTGCTTGCGCCATTCTTGCGCCACTTTCTGTAAGTAATTGTAAAATTTGTTGCTGAATATAAACAGAACCATGACAAGAAATTTCAATTATATCTTCTCCAGTATAGGAATGAGGGTTCTTAAAGATACTTACTAATACTTCATCTATTATTTCTTTTCCATTATTAATAGTGCCAAAATGGATGGTATGCGATTTAATATCTACTATATTTTTTGAAAATACTTTGTTGCAAATAGATATTGACTGTTTCCCTGAAATACGAATAATTGCAATTGCACCAGCACCACTTCCTGTGGCTATTGCACAAATGGTATCCTCTCTATTTAAATTTTTCATGCTGCAAAAGTATTTAAAATCCTTTGTAAAATGCTTTAATGTTCTAATTTTGCACACCAAATAAAATAAACAATGAGCGTATTAGTAAATAAAGATTCAAAAGTTATTATTCAGGGATTCACTGGAACTGAAGGTACATTTCATGCAGGGCAAATGATAGCGTACGGAACAAATGTAGTAGGTGGTGTTACTCCAGGAAAAGGAGGGCAAACACATCTGGACAGACCAGTATTTAATACTGTAAGTGAGGCTGTTGAAAAAGCAGCTGCTAATACTTCAATGATATTTGTGCCGCCAGCATTTGCTGCTGATGCGGTAATGGAAGCTGCTCAAGCAGGAATCAAAGTAATTATCTGCATTACGGAAGGAATTCCTACTAAAGATATGATTATGGTAAAAGAATATTTATCAGATAAAAATAGTGTTTTGGTAGGGCCAAATTGCCCTGGAGTAATTACACCAGAGGAAGCAAAATGTGGAATTATGCCAGGTTTTGTATTCCAAAAAGGAAGAATTGGTGTGGTTTCAAAATCAGGTACTTTAACTTATGAAGCTGCTGACCAAGTAGTAAAAGCAGGAATGGGAATCTCAACTGCAATAGGTATTGGTGGTGATCCGATTATTGGAACAACTACTAAGGATGCTGTAGAGTTATTTATGAACGACCCTGAAACAGATGGTATTATTATGATTGGGGAAATTGGTGGGCAATTAGAGGCGGATGCTGCCAAGTGGATTAAAGAAAATGGTACTAAGCCAGTAGTTGGATTTATTGCTGGGCAAACTGCTCCTGCTGGAAGAACAATGGGGCATGCTGGTGCAATTGTTGGAGGAGCAGATGATACAGCAGCAGCCAAAATGAGAATCTTAAGAGAATGTGGTATTACTGTTGCTGAATCTCCTGCTGAAATAGGAAAATTAATGGCTGAAAAAATGGGTGTTACTGCTTAAAAGATAGATTGTAGTACTGACTATTTAGATATTAGACAATAGAAATCCTGCCTTTTTGGTGGGATTTTCTATCTTTGAATCTTTAAAATATAACTTATGAAATTATTAGAAGGAAAGACAGTAATTATAACGGGTGCTAGTAGGGGAATAGGAAAAGGAATAGCAGAAGTGTTCGCTCAGCATGGTGCCAATATTGCATTTACTTACCGCTCCTCAAACGGAAAAGCAAAAGCATTGGAACAAGAGTTAGCGGCAAATGGATGTAAAGCAAAAGGATATAAATCAGATGCATCTGATTTTGAGGCAGCACAACAATTAGCTGTAGATGTGTTGGAAGAATTTGGCAGTATTGATGTGCTAGTGAACAATGCAGGAATTACCAAAGATGGCTTGTTGATGCGCATGTCAGAAGAAGATTTTGATAGGGTAATGGACATCAATATGAAGTCTGTTTTCAACATGACTAAAGCCGTTTTGCGCCCCATGTTAAAGCAAAGAAAAGGTTCTATTATTAATATGAGTTCGGTAGTTGGAGTAAAGGGAAATGCTGGTCAAGCCAATTATTCGGCATCCAAAGCAGCCATCAATGGATTTACAAAATCTACTGCATTAGAATTGGGTTCTAGAAATATCAGATGTAATTCTATTGCACCAGGTTTTATTGAAACAGAAATGACAGAGGCACTTGGCAAGGAGCAGGTGCAAGAATGGAGAAATTCTATTCCACTAAAAAGAGGAGGAACTACAGAAGATATTGCCAATGCTACATTGTTTTTGGCATCTGATATGTCGGCTTATGTTACCGGACAAGTGCTGCATGTCTGTGGCGGGATGCTTACCTAAATAGATGTTCGGTATAAGTACACATTTACCTTTTGGCTATATCGTTTTTGCCCTTATTATTGGTTTTTCTTTTGCGGTTTTTTTATACCAAAAAGAGGATAAGATTGATAACATTTGGCTAAAAAGAATTCTTTTTTTATTCAGATTTTCAGTTGTTTTTTTTCTTAGTTTTTTACTTCTAAGTCCGCTAATAAATTTCCTACAAAAACAAAATGAAAAACCAATTCTAATTCTAGTACAAGATGCTTCTACTTCTGTAAAGGATTATAATATTTTTGAACAGCTATCAGAATTAGAAAAGAATACGGCTAAGGATTTTGATGTTTTTCCTTTTCATTTTGATGGAGAACTCAAGAATGGATTGACAAATGAAATAAGGGGATCACAAACTAATTTTTCCAATTTGTTTGATGAGCTAGAAAGTAGGTTTTTAAATAGAAATGTAGCGGCTGTTGTAATGGCTACTGACGGTCTTTATAATGTTGGAGAAAACCCAATATATAAAGCAAATGCAATAAATTTTCCTATTTACTCAATTGCTTTGGGTGATACCATTCAGCAAAAGGATTTACTTATTAAAAGCGTAGAATACAATGAAATAGCTTTTTTAGGAAATGATTTTCCTATTGATGTTTTAATAGAGTCTTTTAATTGTAAAAGTAAAGTGGTGGAATTCAAATTATATGATGGGAAATCACTTTTGCACAGCCAAAGCATTAATATAAATAAAGATGAGTTTTACTTAAAAATTCCACTAACAGTATTTGCCAAACAAAAGGGTTTACAAAAATACAGTTTGCAATTAAGCAGTTTAGAAAATGAAAAAAATAAAGCAAATAATCGGTATGAAATTTTTGTTGATGTGCTCGATTCCAAATATAATATCCTTTTACTTTCTGATAATTCTCATCCTGACATAGCAGCTTTTAAAAGCGTATTAGAGAAAAATAAGCATTACAGTACCAAGATGCAAAAATTAGAAACCTTGAGCCAAAATATTGAGAAATATAATTTAGTAGTACTTTTTGGAATTCCAAATAATTCTTATTCTAAGAAACTAACAGAGATTATAAATTCTGATGTTCCGCTTTTGTTTTTTGTTAACTCTAGTACAAACCTTACTTATTTTAAAAATTTATATAAAGGCTTGGATATAAAAGGAAAGAATACAATGCATGAAGTATTTGCTTCTAAAAATGAAAATTTCTCCCTTTTTACAATTTCTTCTGATTTATCCAGATTCTTTTTACAATCGCCACCTATTTATGCACACTTTGGAAATTACAAACTACCTTCTGTGGCAAAGGTATTGTTAAAACAAAAAATAGGAAAAATAACAACCGAAAAGCCAATTTTGTTTTTTGAAAATTCTACAAATAAAAAAGTAGGAGTTTTTGTTGGAGAAGGTTTTTGGAAGTGGAAATTGATAGAGTTTTCTGAGCAAAAAAACAATAAAGCATTTGATGAACTTTTTTCTAAAATCACTCAGTACCTACTCTTACAAGATGATAAATCACATTTCAGAATAAAATATAAACACAAAATAAATGCAAACTCACCTATTGTTTTTAGAGCAGAATTCTACAATAAAAGCTATGAATCCATTACAAAAAATGATGTTTCACTCACAATAAAAGATGAAAATGGGAAGGAGTTTCCTTTTACTTTTTCTAAATTAAATAAATCCTATCATCTTAATGTGGGTATTTTTCCTGTGGGAGATTATACATTTATTGCAAAAGTGGAAGGTGCAACTCAAATAAAAAAAGGAACTTTTAGTATTACTCCTTTCCAAGCTGAAATGCTAGATACTAGGGCAAATCATCAATTACTTTATAATCTATCTTTCCAAAGTGGTGGCAAAATGTTTTTCCCTAATCAGACGGAAGGTTTGCAAAATGAAATAATTAATTCTAAGCAAAATAAAACAATTATTCACACAAAGAAAAAAGTGCAAGAAATGATAAATATTCAATGGATTTTATTTACTTTGCTACTCCTAATTTGTACAGAGTGGTTTATCAGGAAATACAATGGACTTTATTAAAATTATAACAAAAAAAAATAACTAAAAACAAACAATTATGGAAAACAGAAAATTACCATCAGCAATAGTAGTAGGAATAGTTGGTTTTGTGCTATTAACACTATTTGGATCAAGCATGTTCTTAACTATTGACCCAGGAGAAAAAGGAGTATTATTTAAACGCTTTGGCGGAGGATTAGACAAAGAAACTATTTACGGACAAGGTTTTCATGTAATAGCCCCTTGGAATGATATGCATGTGTATAATGTAAAAATTCAGGAGAATTATGAAGCAATGGAAGTGCTATCAAAAAATGGACTTTCTATTAAGATTGATTTATCGTTTAGGTATAATGCAATTGATGCTCAGATTGGATTTTTGCATGACAATATTGGAAAATCTTATGTAAATAGTATTGTAAAACCTGAGATTCGTTCGGTAACAAGGGAAGTGATTGGCAACTATTTGCCAGAAGAACTTTATTCTACCAAAAGAGAGACCATTGAAGATGAAATATATAATCAAACCAGATCAAGAGTTGAAAGCAAATACATCAATATAGATGCTATTTTAATTAGAGATGTTACCCTTCCTCTTACCTTACAAACGGCTATTGAGCAAAAATTAAAACAAGAACAAGAGTCATTAGAATATGAGTTTAAAATAGATAAAGCAAGAAAAGAAGCAGAAAGAAAAGAGATTGAAGCCAAAGGTATTGCAGAGTTCCAGAAAATTGTAAACAGAACCATTACACCACAATTGCTTAAATGGAAAGGCGTAGAGGCAACAGAAGACATTGCAAAATCATCTAATGCCAAAGTAATTGTAATTGGAAATGGAGATGGCGATTTACCAATAATATTAGGAGGACAATAATAATTTTTGTTAATTTGCGTTAATAATTTACTTAAAAACTCAAAAATAAAAAAACAATGAAGAAATTTATCACAATTATGTTAGTAGCTATGGTGCCTTTTTTTACTATGGCTCAAAAAAGAAGTAAGAAGGATAAAAAACCAAGTTCAGAACAAGTAAAAAAATCAAAATCAAATTATGAGTTCATGGTAATTAAAGGTGTTGAATTTAAAACAGATCAAGCTAAAATAAATTCAAAATCAGCAGTAAACCCTGATGAGGTTGAAGAAATGCAAATGAAGAATCTGTTAAAACCCCATGCAAAAATTATGATTTCTTTTGATACTGGAGATTTGAAAAATTCTGATATGCTTAACTTAATGAAAAAAGCAAGAAGCATGAGAACAATGGCTGCTGCTGTTAAGGAAGCTTCAGAACTTGGCTGGACGTTTAAGAGCGCGAATGTACTTGATAAGGATATAGCAACAATACATTATTATTACATGATTAAACCCTTATAATATACCAGTAAGAAAATAATCTTACTATTTAGGTTAGGCCCTACTGAAGAGTAGGGCTTTTTTTATTGTTTTTTTTTCAGAGTTTCTTGATATTCAAATAATTTTTCTCTAAGAGTTTTAGCTAATATAAAATCAAATTCTTTAGCTGCAATTTCCATTTTGTTTTTTGTTTCTTTTATTTGTTTTAATAACTCTTTTCTTGAGATATTTTCAATATCTATTTCTCTATTTTCCTCTAATTCTATTGAGTAAGGGTTGAGCTTGTTAACCAGTGCATTATCAGTAGTTTTACCAATTTGAGTAGGAGTAATACTATTTGCTTTATTGTAATTTTCTTGTATTTTCCTTTTTCGCTTATTATCGGCAATTGCCTTTTGCATAGAATTTGTAATTTTATCGGCATACATAATTACCAATCCGTTTAAGTTTCTAGCAGCTCTTCCAGAGGTCTGAATTAATGCTTTTTCCGAACGCAAAAATCCTTCTTTATCGGCATCCATAATAGCTACTAAGCTTACCTCTGGCAAATCCAATCCTTCTCTTAATAAATTAACTCCTATTAAAACATCAAAAACCCCAGATTTTAATCCGTTAAGTATATCTACTCTTTCTAAAGTTGGCACATCAGAATGAATATATCTGCATTTAATATTGAACTTCCCTAAATATTTAGTGAATTCTTCTGCCATTCTTTTAGTTAAGGTAGTAACTAAAATTCTTTCTCTTTTTTCGATTCTAATTCGAATTTCTTCTAATAAATCATCAATCTGATTATTGCTTGGTCGAACGCTTATTTCTGGATCGATTAAGCCAGTTGGACGAATTAATTGCTCTGTGATTACACCATCACATTTATCTATTTCATAATCGGACGGAGTAGCACTTAGATAGATAGTTTGATTACACACTTCTTCAAATTCATTAAATTTTAAAGGACGATTATCTAATGCAGCAGGAAGACGAAATCCATGTTCAACCAATGTTTCTTTTCGAGATCTATCCCCGCCAAACATTGCTCTTACTTGCGGCAAGGTTACATGGCTTTCATCAATTATAGTTATAAAATCATTAGGAAAATAATCAAGTAAACAAAAAGGTCGGCTCCCCTTTACTCTTCCATCAAAATATCTAGAATAATTTTCAATCCCTGAGCAATAACCCAATTCTTTAATCATTTCTAAATCAAATTCTGTGCGTTCTTTTATTCGCTTTGCTTCTGTTTTAAGTTCTAAATTTTGAAAATGTTTTATTTGTTCAAACATATCATTTTGAATTGTAGAAATTGCTCCTTTTATTTTATCTTTTGAAGCCACAAAAATACTTGCAGGATAAATTTTAATTTGGGAAATACTATCCAATACATGCCCATCTTCTGGGTTGATGCTCTCTATTTCTTCAATCTCATTCCCAAAAAAATGAATTCTGAAAGCAGTATCAATGTAAGCAGGGAAAATATCTACTGTATCCCCTTTTACTCTAAAATTTCCTCTTTCAAATTCCGCTTCTGTTCTTGAATAAAGTGCCGCTACAAATTTTTGTAATAAAGAATTTCTACTTATTAAATCCCCACAATTTATCTCGATCATTCCAGCATTAAAATCCTCTGGATTTCCAATACCGTAAATACAACTTACAGAAGAAACTACAATAATATCTTTTCTCCCAGAAAGCAAAGAAGAAGTAGTGTTTATTCGTAATTTTTCTATTTCCTTATTTATAGAAAGATCTTTTTCAATATAAGTTCCAGTGCTTGGTATGTAGGCTTCAGGTTGATAATAATCGTAATAAGATACAAAATATTCTACAGCATTATTTGGAAAAAATTGCTTGAACTCGCTATAGAGTTGTGCCGCTAAAGTTTTATTATGGCTTAGTACTAAGGTTGGGCAGTTTACTTCCTTTATTACATTGGCAATGGTGAATGTTTTCCCTGATCCTGTTACGCCCAAAAGTGTTTGATACTTTTCCATTTCCATTAGCCCATTTGTTAATTGCTCTATGGCTTGTGGCTGGTCGCCTGTAGGAGAAAAGTTGGAAACTAACTCAAAACTCATGAATTAGTGTCTATTAATTATTTTGAGTTTTTCTTTTAAGTTTTCTACTTCTTTTTGTGCCGATTCAATTTTATCTTCTACTTGTTTTTTTAAGGAATTATTTCGTTTACTTTTTCCAAAAAAAGAAATATTATTTTCGTATTGTATGATTATTTTCTTTACATCATCAATCTTAGCTCTAATCATTTCTTTTTCCTTGTTCAACTTAATTTCGTTTCCATTAATTACGGCTATTTTACTTTTAAATTTTTCTGTTTCTATTTGTTTTTTATCCAATTTAATGGCATCATAATGTTTATTTATTATTTTTTCAAAATCTTGTTCAATACTTTGTTTTTCAAAAGGCACATAGCCACATTTTTTCCACTCTTTGGAAAAGTTGCTTAAAGTTTTAAAATCAGATTTCCCATCTTCACTGGGAGAAAATTTTTCTATTTCTTTTAGTAAGTTTTGTTTAGCTTTTAGGTTTTGTTCTTTTACATTATCTAAACCTTTATAATGAGTTTTTTTAGCATCAAAAAACAGCTTGCAAGCGGTCTTAAACCTTTTCCAGATTTTCTCTGAAACTTGCTTTGAAGCAAAGCCAGAGTTTTTCCACTGCTCTTGCAATTTTATTAATTTGCTCCCTGTTTCTTTCCAATCTGTACTATTTTGAAGTGCTTCTGCTTTTTCAGCAATTGCTAATTTAGTTGCAATAATACTTTTATTTTCCTCTTTCTTTTTCTTATAGAACTCATTTTTAGAGTTGTAGAAATTGTTTAAGGCAGTTCGTAAATTTTTCCAAGCAATTTTATTATCGGACTTGTTTAGCCTTCCTATAGACTTCCATTTTGTTTCTAAATCAATACACTTGCTAGTTAGTTTTTGCCATGCTGAATGCGAATTAACTTCTGATTTACTAAGAATTTCTATTTCTGAACAAATATTGTTTTTTTGTTCTATTTTTTTTGATTCTTCATCTTTCTTTTGAATGAAATAATCATTTCTTTTTTTGTTAAGCGTTCTGCTAATTTTTTGGAATCGCTCCCAAATTTCTTCTTTAATTTCTCTTTGTACTGGACCTATATTTTTCCAGTGTTCATGAAGTTCTTGCAAACTTTCGTGCATTTTATTAAGTGAGTTCTCATTTAATAAAGCTTCAGCTTTTTCACAAATTGCTGTTTTTTCTTCCAGATTTCGTTTAAAATCCAAATCTCTTAAATCATTATTTAGTTTGATGTAATCATAAAAAAGCTCAACATGATGATGGTAGGATTGCCATAAATTATTGTTTTCAATTTGAGGTACATAGCCAGTTGCTTTCCATTGTTTTTGCAGTATTTTAAAATGCTCAAATGTCTTTTTTATTGATTCATCTTCTTGAGTAAGTTTGTCAATATCTTTAATAATCTGAAGCTTAATTTTTAGATTATTCTGCTCCTGTTCTTCTCTTTGTTTTCTGTATTCAAACTTAATTTTTTTGTACTTTCCAAAGGATTGCTTGAATTTTACCTCTAGTGGATGTAATGATTTTTTTACTTCTTCTTCAGTTGTTCCTTCTTCTGTTTCAGTTTCCTTAACTTCAATTTCAGTTATTTCTTCTTTTTGCTCAGTTTTAAGTTTGGAGTAAAATAACGACTTAAGTTCTTCTATTTCTTTTGAAACTGAGTAAGGATTTTCATTCTCTGATAAATTTTCAATCCTAGTAATTATTTCATCCATGCTTAAGGCTGAATTATTTACTGTTGTAGTTTCTGTTGTTTCTGAAACTTCTTTTGTTACTTCTTGTTCTTTGTTTTTGCTCACTTTTCTTTATTGTTTGATTGCAAATTTACTAATATTTAACGATTTACAGATTCCAAATGTTCCAAGATTCGTCAGCTTGAATTTGTAGCATTTCTAATCCATTTTTAATAGTGGCTTTATTTGCTTTTCCAAAAGTTAAAAATAGTGTTTCTTTTGGGTTGTAAACTAAGTCAAATAATAAATGTTGTTTATTTAAAAATTCATAAGGGATTTTTGGATAATCCTTAGTATTTGGAAAAGTACCTAAAGAAGTTGTGTTTATTATAATGTTATAATAATCAGTTGTTTGTAATAAAATGTCTGAGTAATCAAATGAGCTATTCCTGCTTACTGTTTTGTGCTCAATATTTAACTTAGTTAGTGCAAACTTTATAGCTTTTGAAGCACCACCACTTCCTAGAATAAGTGCTTTTCTTCTGCCTTTTAAATGTGGTGAAATACTTTTCCCAAAACCAATATAATCGGTATTATGTCCTATGGTTTTTCCATTAATAAATTGTATTGTATTTACAGCTCCAATTTCTTTGGCATCTTTGGATAAATCATCTAAAAAAGGAATAATACTTTCTTTATAAGGTATAGTTACATTGAGTCCTGATATTTTTCTCTCTTTGATTAATTTTTTAAAGTCGTTAATATTATCTAACTCAAAATTTAAATATTCTGTATTAGAAATTCCTTCTTTGTAAAATTTTTCATTAAAATATTGAGATGAAAATGAATGAATGAGGCTCTTTCCTATTAAACCAAAGGTTCTCATTCCACTTTTTTAATTGAAACACTTTCCAAGCTCCAAACTACAGCAACACCAAGTATTATTAAGCCAAAAGCAAAAAGGGTTTCTTGCTTATTAATATCCGGAAATATCCAATTATAAGAAAGCACTTTTTCTTTTCCACTAATCACTACACTTTCAGCCACTTCTTTCCATGGCCAAATAATGTTAAGAGAACCCAAAATAAACCCTGTTAAAAGAGCTAAAGTTGCATCTTTATAATGTTTTAGAACCCAAGCTAATGCGTGTGAAAAGCTAAGTAATCCAAAAGCTGAGCCTATAAAAAATACGGATAAAAGAATGTAATCTAATTCGGCAATTGCTTTTACCATCAATAGTTCATAATTCCCCATCAGGATAAGTATAAATGACCCTGATAGTCCAGGAAGCATCATGCCGCAAATACCAATAATGCCACAAATAAAAACGAAAAAAAGGTTGCTGTTTTCACTTGCTGGTGTTATAAAGGAAAGTGATATTGCAATAGTTATTCCAACAATTAAGGATATGATTGATGGGGTATTCCATTTTTCAATTCGTTTGCCAACAAAATATACTGAAGCTAAAATCAAGCCAAAAAAGAACGCCCAAATCAAAATAGGATGTTCATTGAAAAGGTATTCAAATAAGTTAGCAATACTAAAAACACTTACTATACTTCCGCCAAAAACTGCCAACAAAAAATAAAGATTTGTGTGCTGAATGAATCCTTTAACATCAAGGGAGACAAGCAGTTTTAGGGCTCTTAAATCAAATGATTTGAGGGAGTTTATTAATTCTTCATAAATTTCAGTAATTAAAGCAATAGTCCCCCCAGAAACTCCAGGAATCACATTAGCAACTCCCATTGCCATTCCTTTTAAACACAAAATAAAGTAATGTCGCATTTCTTATTTTCTTAAGTAATCAAAGAATGTATCACCCCTTAATCCAATTCGTAAAGTTTCTAATGGAATTACATCATCAAAAGCGATATTACCGAGATTTACATTTGCACCAAACTTTTTAATAAACCAAACTTGTTGATCTTTTTTTGGAGCTTCCCAAAGAATATTTTCAATAGCTATACTATTTACTATCTCATCAATTAGCTCAGATTTTATCCCTCCTTCATCTTCACATATACCAACATTCCCTCCTTCTCTTGCTTCAGCAATTACCTTCCAACTCCCTGCAGAAAGTTCAGCTTGCATCCATTTTATCCAATTATTACTATTAATTTCTACTGCCGCATCTTTACTTCCTACTTCACTAATAACTCTAAAATCTTTTGAAAAATCAGCAATTAATTCACACTTATAATCATGATTCATACTCATTGAACCATCAGAAATTTCAATCATTTCTAATCCAATAGAGTTCATATATTTTTTATAATCATCAAGTTGATTTCGTATAGCAAAAGCTTCAAAAAGAGTACCTCCTGCATAAACTTTCATACTACTATCCTTATAAAGCTTTACTTTATCAGCAATATTTGGAGTGATGATGCTTGTTCCAAAACCTAATTTGATAATGTCAGTATGTGAGTGATTAGTTGTTAAAAAATCTTTAGCTTGCCTTAAGCTAAGTCCTTTGTCCATCATCATAGTTAAGCCATTTTCTCTAGGATGACTGCTTCTAATTGGTAATTGTGTTAAAACTTCTTTCATCTTGTAAAAATTCAGAAACAAAGATAGTAAACCTAAGCATAAGAAAAATTTAATTATGTAATTTTGTTGCTTTAAAAATTTACAGAATGACACTAATAAAATCAATTTCGGGAATTAGAGGAACAATTGGTGGTGAAGTTGGAAATGCACTTACTCCTTTAGATATTGTAAAATTTACAGCTTCATTTGCTACCTTTATTAGGAAACAAAAATCTAATTCGAACACTATTATTATTGGTAGAGATGCTCGTATTTCAGGTGAAATGGTGAGCAATCTTGTTTCTGGAACTTTAATTGGTTGTGGTTTTGATGTTTTAGATGTGGGACTTTCTACAACTCCTACTATTGAGGTTGCCGTTCAGTTAGAAAAATCAGCTGGAGGAATGATATTAACGGCTAGCCATAATCCTAAACAATGGAATGCACTAAAATTACTGAACGGAAAAGGTGAGTTTTTATCCGCAAAAGATGGAGAAGAGATTTTATCATTAGCAGAAAATGATGCTTTTACATTTACAGAAGTAGATGATTTAGGAAAATATACTTTTGATGATAGTTTTAATGATAAACATATTGATGAAGTATTAAGATTAAATTTAGTTGATGTTGATTTGGTGAAATCTGCAGGGTTTAAAGTTGTGTTGGATGCAGTAAATTCAACTGGAGGCTTTATGATTCCAAGATTATTAGAGAAAATGGGAGTGGAGTGCGTTAAATTATTTTGCGAACCAAACGGACAATTTCCTCATAACCCTGAGCCATTACCAGAAAACTTGACTGAAATATCAAAATTAGTTGTTGAAGAAAAAGCTGATTTTGGAATTGTAGTTGATCCTGATGTTGATAGATTGGCTATGGTTTGTGAAGATGGAAGTATGTTTGGAGAGGAATATACTTTGGTTGCAGTTGCTGATTATGTGCTTAGTAAAACTCCAGGAAACACGGTTTCTAATTTATCATCTACTAGAGCTTTAAGAGATGTGACGAATAATCATAATGGTAGATATGAGGCATCAGCTGTTGGTGAGGTTAATGTGGTTGATAAAATGAAAACGACAGATGCTATAATTGGAGGAGAAGGAAATGGAGGTGTTATTTATCCTGAGTTGCATTACGGTAGAGATGCTTTGATTGGAATAGCATTATTTTTAACTCAATTGGCTGAAAGAAAAATATCAGCTAAAGCACTAAGAGATTCTTACCCTAACTATTTCATTTCAAAAAATAAAATTCAGTTAACTCCAGAAATTGATGTGGACGCAATTTTATCAGCTTTGGAAGAGAAATATAAAAATGAGCAAATTACTACTATTGACGGATTAAAAATTGATTTTAAGGAAGGCTGGGTTCATCTTAGAAAATCCAATACTGAGCCAATTATCAGAATATATGCTGAGAGTGAAGGAGAGGAGAAAGCAAATCAGTTTGCAAATAAAATGATTAACGAAATTAAAGGATTAATTTAGAATGAAAGTATATTTAGATAATGCAGCAACTACTCCAATGGCTCCAGAGATAATTGAGTTAATGAGTGAAATGATGAAAACCCATTTTGCCAATCCTTCATCAGTACATTCATTTGGTAGAGAATCAAAGATAATAGTTGAAAAAGCGCGAAAAACAATTGCTGAATTATTACATACTTCTCCTGGAAATATCTTTTTTACTTCAGGAGGAACAGAAGCTGATAATATGGCAATAAAATGTGCTATTAACGATCATAAAATTACTCATGCTATAACTTCCAAACTATCTCATCATGCAGTGCTTTATCCGTTAGAGGATTTGGCTGCTGAAGGAAAAATAAAACTTTCTTACATTGATTTTGATGAAAACGGAACGGTTTCCCTTCCTCATTTAAAAGAATTGCTAGAAGATAATGAAAGGACATTTGTTTCCATTATGCATGCTAATAACGAGATAGGAACCATTCAGCCTTTAAAGGAAATAGGAGAAATTTGTAAAGAGCATAATGCTATTTTTCATTCCGATACCGTGCAAACTATGGCGCATTTCCCTTTTAATCTGCAAGAATTGAATATTGATTTTATGGCAGCTTCTGCTCATAAATTTCACGGACCAAAAGGTGTTGGATTTGTGTATATATCAGAAAACATTCAGATAAAACCAATGTTAAGAGGTGGTGGGCAAGAGAGAAATATGCGTGCTGGAACTGAAAATATTTGCGGTATTGCTGCAATGGCTATGGCTATGGAAATGGCCTATACTAATTTGGAAGAAGAAACAACTTATATAAAAGGGCTAAAAAAATACATGATAGAAAAGCTGAAAACAGAAATAAATGATGTGCAGTTTTATGGGAAATGTACAGATTTAGATGATAGTTTATACACTGTTTTGTCTTGCCATTTTCCTGAAACTGATATTGCGGAAATGTTACTTTTTAATCTGGATATTTTAGGAGTTGCTTGTAGTGGTGGGTCAGCTTGTGTTTCAGGAGGCAGTAAGGGTTCGCATGTTTTTTCAGCAATTATGCCGAATTCTAAACGACCAGGAATTCGTTTTTCATTTAGTAAATATAATACTAAAGAGGATATTGACTTTGCAATTGAAAAATTGAAGGAATTGTTTTAGTAAGTAGCAATTACGCTAATTCCACCTTTTACTTTTTGGTTAAGCTCGGTACATACTTTTGTGCCAATGGGCAAAAATACATCCACCCTTGACCCAAACTTAATAAAACCAAATTCATTGGCAGATAATACGGTTTCTCCTACTCTTGGATAAGTGATGATTCTTCTAGCAACTGCTCCTGCTATTTGCCTAAATAAGATAGAGATTTTTTCGTTTTCAACCACTACTGTACTTCTTTCGTTATCGGTAGATGCTTTTGGGTGCCAAGCAACCAAAAATTTTCCAGGATGGTATTTTGTATAAGCTACTTTTCCTGAAATAGGGTATAGGTTGTTATGTACATTTAATGGCGACATAAAAATAGAAATCTGTAAACGATTGTCCTTATAATATTCGTTTTCTTCTGTCTGTTCTATCACCACTACTTTTCCATCACAAGGGGCATACACGCATCCTTCTTTCCTTTGAAAATTTCTTTTTGGTATTCTGAAAAAATATACTGATATTACAAATAAGAATGCTGTAATAAGTAAAGTAAAATACCAAAATATAATTTCAGAATTCCAGAAAGTAATATAATTAAGCATACTAAAAATAAAAATTTCGTTTCTCAAAGTTTTAAAACCTTCTTTATGCAGTTTCATCTATAATAGGTTTTTTAGTAAGTAAATAGCAGGAATTGTTATCATAAAAGCATCCATTCTATCGAGCATACCCCCATGTCCTGGTATAAAGTTTCCAGAATCTTTTACTCCAGCTTCTCTTTTGAAATGAGATTCGATAAAATCGCCAAGAGTTGCTGTAAAAGGTAAAATTGCACTGATTATTAAAGGATCTCTTAGTGATGAAAAACCAAAATAAGAGTGCGATAAATAAGCTGCAATTAGAGTAAAGATAAATCCTCCTACAAATCCTTCCCATGATTTTTTAGGAGAAACAGAGGGCATGATTTTATGCTTACCCAGTTTAACTCCAACCAAATAAGCAAAGGTATCAAAAGTCCAGGTGAGAATAAATATAAATAAAATAATTTCAACTTCTAATAGTAATACTAACATCAGTGTCCAAACATAAAAGAAGTGGAAGGTTATCTTTTTGCCTTTTCTGAGTTTCCACATTTCATAAGTAGAAATAATAGTAATTAGGGAGAATAGTATAGTTCTTGACAAATCAGAATAAGAAGTTCCAAACCACATAATTGCCACATAAATAGCTCCCGAAAATGCTCTTTTAAGAGTTTGGTTCATCTTCTTGTTTTTTTATTAGCATTTTTGCCTTCATTACATTTTCTGAATCCACATAAAGCTCAACATCTCCAAAAGCCAAATAAGAGGAATCTTTTTTATTGATTGACATTGCAATGATATTATTTTCTTTAAGGAAGCCTTTTAGTAGTTCAATCTTAAAAAGATCGGTAGAGGTGTAAATTTTTATCCAATAATCCACTTAGGATTTTTTGGTTTTAGGCTTCTTAATTTGCTCTTTATCCATTTCATTTAACTTTTCTTCCTCAAAAGAAGTCCATTTTCTTTTACCAAAAATATTTTCCAAATTTTCTTTGTAAATAACTTCTTTATCAAGTAAAAGTTCAGCCAACTCCATTAGTTGTTTTTTGTGTTTACCCAATATGGATTTTGCTCTTGTATATGCTTTTTCAATTAGTTTAGAAACTTCTTCATCTATCACTTTTGCAGTGGCTTCACTATATGGTTTTGTAAAGGAATAATCTTGCCCAGAAGAATCGTAATAACTTCTGTTTCCTACTTTGTCATTCATACCGTAAACGCTCACCATAGCATAAGCCATTTTAGTTACTTTCTCCAAATCGCTTAATGCACCTGTTGAAATTCTATCAAAAAATACATCTTCAGCTGCTCTTCCTCCAAGTGCTGCACAAAGTTCGTCTTGCAATTGCTCGGTTGTGGTTAGTTGTCTTTCTTCTGGTAAATACCAAGCTGCACCTAATGATTTTCCTCTTGGAACAATGGTAACTTTAATAAGAGGAGAAGCAAATTCTAGCATCCAACTTACAGTAGCATGTCCTGCCTCATGGTAAGCAATTGTTTTCTTTTCAATAGGAGAAATTATTTTTGATTTTTTTTCTAAACCACCAATAATTCTATCCACTGCATCCAGAAAATCTTGTTTTTCAATTTTCTTTTTTGCATGTCGAGCAGCAATAAGAGCTGCTTCATTGCATACATTTGCAATATCTGCCCCAGAGAAGCCAGGAGTTTGTCTAGCCAAGAAATTTACATCAATATCTTTTGCCAAGACAAGTGGTTTCAAATGCACTTTAAATATAGATTTTCTAGCAACTAAATCTGGAATATCAATATAAATCTGTCTATCAAATCTTCCAGGGCGAACAAGGGCTTTATCTAGTACATCTGCCCTGTTAGTTGCTGCCAATACAATTACCCCAGTATTTGTTCCGAAACCATCCATTTCTGTAAGTAGCTGGTTTAGGGTGTTTTCTCTTTCATCATTACTTCCTGTCATGGCATTTTTTCCTCTTGCACGCCCAATGGCATCTATCTCATCAATAAAAATAATAGATGGAGCTTTTTCTTTAGCTTGCTTGAAAAGATCACGAACTCTAGAAGCACCAACACCAACAAACATTTCTACAAAATCAGAACCAGATAAAGAGAAAAAAGGCACTTTCGCTTCCCCCGCAACTGCTTTTGCTAAAAGGGTTTTTCCCGTTCCAGGAGGACCAATAAGCATAGCACCTCTTGGAATTTTTCCTCCTAAACGAGTATATTTTTTAGGGTTTTTTAAGAAATCAACAATTTCTTCTACTTCTTCTTTTGCTTCTTCCAGACCAGCTACATGCTTAAAAGTTACCTCCACTTTTTCTTTATCAAACAGGGTTGCTTTTGATTTTCCTATATTAAAAATTTGACCACCTCCACCTACTCCTCCTCCACTCATTCTTTTCATGATAAAAAACCAAATAGCAATAAAAAACACAAGAGGAAGAATCCAACCTAGAATATCTCCTAAAACATCTTTTTCTGTTTTATAAGTAACACTTATTTTATCGTAATTATCAAAGTCAGCTTGTGCATCATTTAGTTGTTGATTAAAAGTTTCAACAGATCCAATTTCAAAATAAAAGTGAGGGCCATTGTTAGTTGCTCCCCCTAATGGTTTTTGCTTCACATCTCTGAAATCTTCTTCTCCTAAATATTCTTTTTTAATGTAAATTTTTGCAATTTCTTTATTTACAATTACAACTTTTTCTACCTTTTGCTGCTGTAACATATCTCGATTAAACTCTTGCCAAGAAGTTTGTTTTGTAGTATCAAAATTAAAAAGTTGTAAGCCAAAAAAGAATAATGCAATAGCGGCATATATCCAAATAATATTGAACTTAAAGCCACCCTTTAATGCTTTTTTTGGTTGATTTTGTTTTTTTTGTTTTGTCATTTTTTATTTGTTAAGCTAATTGTTCAATGCGTTTTATATTGGCATCAGCCCATAGGTTTTCTAATTTATAAAAGTCTCTTTTTTCTTTATTAAATATATGCACCACCACATCAAAATAATCCATTAAAATCCACTCTTTATTATTTTCTCCTTCTGTGTGCCATGGCTTTTCTTTTATTGTTTTTGATACATCTTTCCGTAGATTATCTGCAATAGATAAAATATGTGTATTTGATGTGCCATGGCAAATAATAAAAAAATCGCAAACTGCCATTTCAATTTCTCTCAAATCTAAACTTACTACCTCTTTCCCTTTGTGCTGCTTTATTGAATCAATGATTGCTTTTACTAAAAGATCACTTTTTCTTCCTGCTGTTTTTTTACCCATATAAAATTTTAAATTTGCACTTGCAAAAGTAATCAATTTAAAGCGGATAAAAAAGCAATTCTAATGGCTTCATTTTTTACAACTAAATTTATAAAATTAGAGGAGACCTCTTCCACTAATGATTATACCTACAATTTATTAAAATTAGCTAAGATAAAAGAAGGAACTGTAGTTTCTGCCCTTTTTCAAAGTGAGGGGAAGGGACAAAGAGGCACGAAATGGGAGAGTGATTATGGTAAAAATATATTGATGAGTATTATGTTATCTCCTGATATAACAATAGAAAATCAGTTTGAAATAAATATTTGTATTTCTCTTGCTTTGCATGATTTTGCAAAAAAATATTTTTATGATAAAACAAAAATAAAATGGCCTAATGATTTATTGGTTAAAAAAGGAAAATTAGCAGGAATTCTAATTAAAAACATTATAAAAAAAGATAAAGTAAAGGATGTAATTGTTGGAATTGGAATGAATGTAAATCAGATTAATTTTACTAACTTTTCTTTAAAAGCAACATCTTTTAAGAGAATTTTGAATCAGGAATGTGATTTACAAAAATTACAAAAAGAACTTTTGGATTGTATTGAAAGTAGATATTTGCAATTAAAACGAAATGAATTTACAAAAATGAAAGAAGATTATTTATCGGTTTTGTATGGTTTTGAAAAAGAAAAACACTACAAAATAAATAATAGAAAAATAAAAGCTAAAATTGTAGGAATTGATGAAATTGGGAAGCTCTTGCTAAAATTTGAAAATGGAAAAATTAAGAAGTTTTCTTTAAAAGAAGTGGTTTATTTATAGGTTTCTTAAACCCTTTGATGCGGCATTTAAAAAGTTATTGAGAGGTTTTTCTAACATCATCTTCATCATCATATTTAACTCTGCATTTATCTCTAATTTAGCTTTTGAGTTGTCGCCATTTTCAGAAATTATACAATCTAATGTAAATGGGATTTGACTATTTTTTGCTACTAGTGAAATCTTTGAAAAATGAGTTTTTTCCGCTATTTCCAATTTAATTTCTGGCATACCTCCCATTTTGAAAGAGCAACTATCTTCTGTGGATTGAAAATCTTCTATTTGTGGAGGCAGAATAGACTTTAAATTATTGAGATTACTGAGTTTATTAAACAGCATTTCAGTACTCATATTTACCTCTACTTCTGGGCTTTTAAAATTTGTCATTTTATTCTCCCCATTTTGAAGGGTATTTTCTCCATTTTTCCAACAATCCCAAATCATTTTTTTTAATATAACCCTGTTTTAGGGCTTCTTGTAAAAGTGTAGGATAATCGCAAAGGGAAATAAACTTACAGTCTGCTTTTTTGAAATTTTCAGTAGCAGTATCAAATCCATAAGTAAAAATTGAAATCAATCCTTTTACATTTAACCCTTCTTTTCTAAGGGCCTCCACAGCTTCCAAACTACTTTTTCCGCTACTAATCAAATCTTCAATTACAATTACCGACTGTCCAGATGTATATGTCCCTTCAATCATATTTTGTTTTCCATGTTCTTTTTTTGCAGAACGCACATAAATAAAAGGCAAACCCATTTCTTCTGCCACTAATGCTCCATGGGCAATAGCTCCAGTTGCAACTCCTGCAATAAGATTTGTAAGTCCGTATTGTTTCTGAATAATATTTGCTAACGATTGCCTGATAAAAGTTCTGCTCTCTGGAAAAGAGAGAATTTTTCGGTTATCACAATAGATTGGAGACTTCCAACCAGAAGCCCAAATAAAAGGATTTTTAGTTTGTAAAATAATTGCGTTTATTTGCAATAAAGTTTTAGCAACTTGCTTACTTATTTCAATATCATAAATCATGTCGCAAAAATATAAAGTTTTCATTAACAACAAGGTAAAAATTATAACAGATAATTGGGAAGAATTTTGCTTGCAATTTACCTTAATAAAAGCAGCTGGCGGATTAGTTTATAATAAAGAAAATGAGCTTCTAATGATTTTTAGAAATGGAAAATGGGATTTGCCAAAAGGAAAATTGGAGGATGCAGAAAGTATTGAAAATTGTGCTATTCGTGAAGTACAAGAGGAATGTGGAATAAGTAATTTACAAATTATAGAAAAACTAGCAGACACCTATCACATTTATAAGCATAATGGAAAGAAAATATTAAAACGTACCTTTTGGTTTAAAATGAAAACGGATTTCAATGGCGAATTAGTACCACAAATAGAGGAGGGGATAATAAAAGTAGTTTGGGCGAAAAAGGATGAAATTCAAGAAAAATTACAAAATTCTTATGGAAATATTAAAATACTTTTAGAAGATGAATAATCTAAAATTTGTTTTTAGATCTATAATTTTTTGATTGATTTTCTTTTTCTAACTCTTTTCAAGTCCAATAAATTCATGGCATTGCTATTAAATCCAGAGATATTTGGTTTAGTAAAACGCAAAACTCTATCATAATAAAGAGGCACAATAACAGCTTGCTCAATTATCATTTTATCCATTTGCTTGTAGAGTTCAAAGCGACTACTATCAGTTGTTTCCATAGCTGCTTTTTCGTACAAATTATCATATTCGTTATTTCTAAAGTGGGTATAATTAGGTCCGTTAGGGCAAAAATTTCTGGAATAAAAAAGGGCTAAATAATTTTCTGCATCTGCATAATCGGCAATCCAACTTCCTCTAAAAAAAGCAAGTTTGGAAGTAGCTACCATCTGCCTGTGAGTAGATGGAGGATTTACTTCTATCATTATTTTCAGATCAATTTCTGATAAGGAGTTTTGAATGTACTCGCACAAATCTAGATAAGAAGAAGTAGTGGATAATATAATTTCTTTTTTTTTGTCAAAATTACTTTCAGCAATAAGTTGTTTAGCTTCTTCAGGATTGAAATTATACCCTTTCAGTTTTTCAGAAAATGAGGGAAGCCCTTTTGGGACAAAACCCTGTAAAGCTGGAGTGCCTATATTGTTTCTCAGATATTTGAGCATTTTCACTCTGTCAAAACCATAATTGATGGCTTTTCTTATTTCAATTGGTGGAGGGTCTTTCATTAAAAACCCTAGATATTCGGTATTCAAATAGGGTTGAGATTGCAAAATAATTTTGTCTTTATATTTTGTTTTTAAAGTTCCATTTCTATTTAGTAATTCATCTTTATAAGATGCATCAATACCAGAAATAAAATCCAGCTTTCCTTTAAGAAACTCCAAAAAAGCTGCTTGTTTATCTTTTATAAATGTAATAGAAACAGCATCTAAAAAAGGAAGTTGCTTCCCATCTACTTTTTCAAAATAATTTTGATTTTTTCTAAAAACTAATTTAACACCATCTTTCCAGTATTGAAACTGAAACGGCCCTGTACCTATCGGATGTTCTCTGAAGTTAGAATTTTCTATAATTTCTTTAGGAACAACTGAGCAATATTGCATGGAAAGCAATCCTAAAAAAGGAGGGAAAGGTTTTTTTAGCTTAATCTCAAAAGTAGTATCATTTATGGCTTTGTAGTTTTTCACATTAGCAAGAACCCATGCACCAGGAGCTGCTAATTCTTTACTTCTTAAACGATTAAAGCTATAAGAAAAATCAGTTGCTACTACTGTTCTGTTACCCTTAAAAAGTTTGTGATTGTGAAAAAAGACATTATTTCGCAAATGAAAAGTATAAAGCAATCCATTTTCTGAAATTTCCCAATTTTTGGCGATTGAAGGTGTAACTTCTAGCTTTTCATTGAGCTGCACCAAACCGCTAAAAAGTTGATTGCATGCCCAAATTGTAGCTTGATCTTTTGCAAAAGCAGGGTCAAGTGTAGCAATCCCAGAAGATTGATTGTAGCGAAATATTGACAGGTTTTCATCCTGCAATGGCGTACCACAAGAGAGTAGAAAAATAAAGAATAAAAAAAAGCCAGACCTAATATTCATTTACGAAAATTTAATCTGGCTAAAATTAAAAAATTATTACTTATCTCATCAAATTTACTTCACCATTATATACCCAAGGTTTTCCGTTAAAATCTGTAATAGCAATGTGGTACAAATAAACTCCAACAGGAACAACAACATCAAATCGATCTCTTCCATTCCAACCATTTTCTCTTTTTTCAGATACGAAAACATTTTCTCCCCAACGATTATAAATTATCATCTTGTAGTTAATCATACCTTTCCCGTATGCCATAAATTCATCATCAAGTCCATCACCATTTGGTGTAAACGCATTCGGAATAAAGATGGTAAACTCAGGGCGAACGATTATTTCTTTATTGAATTTATCTGAGCAACCATCAGAATTAGTAACCATAAGCGAAACGATATATGCACCTGTATCAGAAAAAGTAATTGTTGGATTTTGCTCAGTAGTTGTTTCTCCATTTCCAAAATCCCACATCCAAATATTTGCATCTATGGATTTATCATCAAAAGATACTGAAGGATTTATAATGGAAGGAATTTGTGTACTTGCAATAAATTCAGCAATAGGATTATTGAAAACACTTATTATATTTGGATAAGTTTTAGAAATATTACATCCCAAATTGGAAGTTACATCAAGTGATACTGAGTAAGTTCCTGCATTATTGTAAGTATGAATCACCTCTTGTTTATCAGATGTAGTTCCATCTCCAAGATTCCAGTTCCAAGCAGTTATGTAGCCGCCATCAACTAATGTAAGATCAATAAACTTTATCTCTTCACCCACACAAGATTGCTCATTTGTATAAATATCAACAACAGGAAGTGGTGAAATAGTGATATTATTAGAAGTTGAATTTTCACATAATTTATCACTAATAAGAGTCAAGTTTACCAAATAATTTCCTGTATTTTGATATTGATAAGAAGGGTTATTGTAATTTGCAGTACCGATTCCATCTCCAAAATCCCAATTCCAAGCAATAATATTTCCAGATACAATATTAGAATTATCGTAGAATGCAGTGTTATCTCCTTCACAAATATAATTTGTAGTAAAAGATGGGTTTGGAAGCGGGTACACAATTGCTTGATGCGTAATTTCTTCCTCACAACCCTTATCAGATGTTACAATTAAATGCACATCAAAACTACCATCTGTAAGATAAATATGATCTGTTTCATTATCACCAACAAAAGTAGTTCCATCTCCAAAAGTCCAGTACCAATTTGTAATGCTTCCCATGTTAATGTTTGAAGTAGATTGAAATAAACTAAAATCATTCAAACAAGCTTCTGTTATGGTAAAGTCCGCAATTGGCAACTCATTTACTATTACATTTTTACTTATTTGATTTTCACATCCATAATCGGACAAAACATTAAGCGTAACCAAAAAAGTTCCGTTAGTTGCATACTGATATTTTGGGTTTTTCTGTGTAGATATACCTGTTCCATCACCAAAATTCCATATCCATTGTATTAGATCTCCACTAATTGAAGTTGAAATATCATTAAAAGAAGTAAGCTCTTCAAAACAAACTTCATCTGATGTAAAATCAGCAAAAGGAGTAGAATAAATATCAACTGTTTTGTAAATTCTTGTTGCACAACTATTATCTAAATTAGTTACTTGCAAACCCAATAAGTAGTTTCCTGCAGTTAGGTATTGATGAGTAGGATTTTGAGCAATTGACATATTTCCATCCCCCAAATCCCATGACCATAACAAATTATTTGTGCTTAAACCAGAAGTTGCTATAAGTTGTAGTACTTCATCCTCACACTGATTTGAAAAACTGATAGAAGGTATAGGAATCTCTTGATTGACTACCACTCTTACTGTATCAGTATTTTGGCATTTTCCATCATAAACTGTTGCTGTAAAAATAGTAGTTGAATTTGGTGTAGCCATAGGGTTTAAAATAGTAGCATTGGATAGAAATGTTGCTGGCGACCATAGAATACTGCCAGAATCAGCAATAGCTAAAAGAGCAATGCTATCATTTTTACAGATAGAAACAGTATTTCCAGCATCAATATTTATAGTATTTATCACTATTGAATCTTGCGATTGAACATTAAATTGACAAGCAAAACTATTTTCTAAAACTAAAGAAGGAAAATATATTCCTGGACTTAAATATAAATGAGAGGCATTACTATCTGCTGAAAAAGTACCATCTCCAAAATCCCAAAAATAAGAAGCAGTATTTATTGTGTTTGATATGAAAATAGCAGTATCATCATAACAAATATCATTATCTAAAATAGTGAAAGTACCCATTGGTCCTGATATATTTATTAAACCATTTTGCACAAAAGTATCTTTACATCCAAAGCTGTTTTCTACCATGAGTTTTACATCAAATACTCCTGAGTTTGCATACAAATGAGAAGGAGTATTAAGGTTAGAAGTACTGCCATCTCCAAATTCCCAAGTAAAAATAGTAGCATCTGCACTTGATAAGTTATTAAAACCACTAATTAAAGGAGGGCAATTAGAACTTACAGTATTTGTAGTAAAATCAGCAATTGGCTCTTGTACTGTAATATGGCTATTTTTCATAAGTGTTTTTGCACAACCAAAAGAATCAACAACCATTAAAGAAATGTCATAAATTCCATTCTGATTATAGGAATGAGTAGAATTTAAAGTGGTTGAAGTAGTTCCATCACCGAAATCCCAAATATATGACAAACCCAAACCTGAAGATTGATTTGTAAAATTAACTAGCTCATTAAAACAAGATGTAGTTTTACTTACTGAAAAATCGGAAACAGGATATACAAACTGAATGTATTCTATTTTTTTCATTGAATCTCTACATCCATCAGTTGATTCGGCAAAAAGAGTAACATCATATAAGCCAGGATTATAATAAATGTATTGTGGTTGGCTAAGAGTTGATGTTCCTCCATCACCAAATTGCCAAGAAACTGTAGATAAAGGATTACTTAAATCATTAAATTCAACAAGCATAGAATCACAACCTAAAGTATTTGCTATTTCAAAATCGGCATCCACTCCTTTAATAGAGTACATATTATTGTGCACAAAGGTATCTTTACATCCATGAATATCAGTAATAACCATGCTTACATCAAATGTTCCTACAGAATCAAATTCATGATCCACCCTGCTGTAACCAATGTACCCGTCTTCCCAAAACACCTTATACCATGACCAATCTTGAGATAAATTTTCAAGATAAACTCTATGTGGCTTACATCCTGTTGAATCTTCTAAAGTATTCGTTCCATTTACTGAGTAAGTAAAATTAGCAATTGGCTCAGTAATTAATATTGGCAACACATAATTATCTGTGCACCCAGTTGCAGTATTTGAAGCTGAAAGAACAACATTATAATTTCCTCTAGAAGGAAAAACATGAGTAGGATTTAATAAAGTAGATGTTGTTCCGTCACCAAAATCCCAATTTACAAAATCGGCACCAATGGACAGGTTAGTAAAATCAACCGATAAAGAGTTAAGACAATTGTAAGTTTCTGTGAAAAATGCAGTCGGCTCAATTACTTGAATATAGTTATTAATAACAAAAGTATCTGCACAGCCAAAAGTAGAAGTAACAAGAGAAACATCATAAGTTCCTACTAAATTATAAGTATATGTAGGATTTTGTATCAATGAAGTTGAGCCATCTCCAAAATCCCAATACCAAGAATCAATAAGGGTAGAAGTGGTAGATAAATCAGAAAAATCAACTGCAGTTCCAGAACAAATAATTAAAGGATTTGCAACAAAATTAGCTTGTGGAGGGTCGGCTACTTGAATATAGTTATTAATAGTTCTTGTATCGCTACAACCCAAATTATCGGTAACCTGCAAACGCACATCATAAAATCCGCTATTTGTATAAAGATGATTTGGATTTTGTAGAGTAGAAGTGTTTCCATCACCAAAACTCCAAACCCAATTAGTTATAGTTTGATTTGAAATACTTGAATCCAAAAAAGTAGTATTAAAAGGATTACATCCTCCTAAAGATGATGTATTAAAATTAGCGATTGGCTTATCAATATTAATATAGTTAGGACTAACTAAAGTATTGCTACAGAAATTATTATCAGTTACAGTAAGTGTAATAGAATACGCTCCTAAAGAAGTAAATATTTCTGTAGGGTTTTGAAGATTGGAAGTGTTCCCATTTCCGAAATCCCAAATCCAATTTATTGCATCAATTGTAATATCAGCAAAATCAACTACAAAAGGGGTATCACAACTGAAATTGGTATTGGAATTAAATATAATATTTGGTTTTGTAAAAACTTCAATTGCTCCTAAAATTGTTGTATCTGATATACAATTGCTTCCTATTGAAGTTTTAAGAAGCACATCATAACTCCCAGCAATAGAATAAACATGAGAAGGGTTTTGTAAAGTAGAAGTAGTTCCATCTCCAAAATCCCAAAACCATGTATTTACTCCAATTGTAGAAATGTCAGTAAATTGCACATTTAAATCAGCACAGCCGGAATTAGTATTATAAGTAAAATCGGTAGTATTAACTGCTCCAATCTCAATATAATTTGTCATTATTAATGAATCGTAACAAAAACCATTATTTACAACTAAGCTAACTGTAAAAATTCCATTACTATAATTATGTGTAGGGTTTTGTAAAGTAGAAGTTGTTCCATCACCAAAATCCCAAAAATAAGTAAGATTATTTCCAACTGATAGATTATCAAAATTTACTATATCAGAAGTATTACACGAAAGAACTTTATCGGCAATAAAATTAGCTTCAGGACGAGAAAATGTTTCAATGTAATCAGGGATAATAATTAAATCCTGACAAGAATTAGCATCTATAACTAATAAGGAAACGGTATAAGTTCCTTCAGAAGAATAAGTATAACTAGGATTCTGCAAGCTACTATTTCCTCCATCTCCAAAATCCCAAAAATGATTAACGATTGGAGTTGAACTTGTTGAGAGATCAATAAAATCAGTATTTAGAGGTATACATCCAGTATTTGCAGAGGCAATATCAATGTTTGCAATAGGATTTTCAAAAACTACAATATAAGCAAATTCTGATTTTGAATCGCTTGTTATACCATCAGAAACCGTAAGCCGAACATTATATGTTCCAGGCAGAGAGTATATTGCTACAGGATTTTTTAAAGTAGAAGTATTACCATTCCCTAAATCCCAAAGCCAAGAATTAGGACTTCCTGTTGATAAATCTTGAAATTCTACAATAATTGAACCACAAGCTGTTGTAGAATCTACAGTAGTAAAATCAGCCGTAACCTGTGAGGATGCACTAGTTGAAATCAATATGGCTAAAAGGATTAGGAAATAGTAAGTAATCTTACTTTTATGTAACTTGAATCTAGAAATTTGAATAAGGCGGAGTAAAATTAAAGTCATAGCTCAATGGTTTTAGTTACTATACTTATTTAAAACGACTAATTAAAAACAAAGGTTACAAAAAAGGAAAATGACAATGGATTTTCTACTTTTGCAAAATGTCAGAAACAAAATTAGTTTCCTTTTATACTCTTGGTTGTAAGCTCAATTTTTCAGAAACTTCTACTATTAGCAGGCAACTTTTTGATGTTGGTTTTACCAAAACGGACTTTAATAAAAAAGCTGATTTGTATGTGATAAATACTTGCTCGGTAACAGAAAATGCCAATAAAGAATGTAGAAGAATAATACGGAAAGCAAAGCGAATAGCTCCTAATTCTACAGTGGTAATTATAGGTTGTTATGCCCAGTTAAAACCAAAAGTTATTGCAGAAATGGAGGGCGTAGATCTGGTTTTGGGTGCAAATGAAAAATTTAATTTACCAAAATTAGTAACTAATTTTAAAGCAAAACAAAGCCAAAAAATTCATGGGTGTGAAATAGATAAGTTGGATTATCACGCTTGCTATTCTCTAACTGATAGAAGTCGTTCTTTCCTAAAAATTCAAGATGGATGTGACTATCCGTGTACTTATTGCACTATTCCACTTGCAAGAGGAAAAAGTAGATGTGATAGCATAGAAAACATTGTTAAAAATGCAATGGAAATTGCGAAACAGGGCATTAAAGAAATTGTGCTAACAGGAGTGAATATTGGTGAATTTAAGGATAAAAATACTGGGAGAAATTTTTCAACACTTCTAAAAGAATTAGAAAAAGTAAAAGGAATTGAACGATATAGAATTTCATCTATTGAACCCAACCTGATTACAGATGAAATAATCAATTTTGTGAAGAAATCCAAAAAGTTTATGCCTCATTTTCATATCCCATTGCAATCGGGTTCGGATATTATTCTGGGTAAAATGAAAAGAAGATACAATACAACTCTTTATAGAAATAAAATTCAAGCCATTAAGAAAGCAATTCTAAATGTATGTATTGGAGCAGATGTAATTGTTGGATTTCCAGGAGAAACAGAGGAAGAATTTAATAAAACACTTCATTTTATTAAAGATTTACAACTTTCTTATTTGCATGTTTTTTCTTATTCTGAAAGAGAAAATACAGAGGCCGTAAATTTAAGTGAGGTTGTAAGCAAACCAAAAAGAGCTGAAAGAAGCAAACAGCTAAGAATTTTATCTGACAAACTGCAAAGAAATTTTAATCAAAAATATTTAAACTCTGTGCAAACTGCTCTTTTTGAAAGAGAGAATAAAAATGGCTTCTTATTTGGTTTTACTGATAATTACATTAAAGTTAAAATTCCATTTTCTAAAGAATTTGTACAACAAAAACTAAAAATAAAATTACTTTCGTTTGATAAAAATAAAAATGTGGAATCAGAAGTTTTAATTCCAATAATCAATAACCAATAATTAAGAAATGTACCCAACCATCAGCCATCTTATTGATGATTTATTTGGAGTAAACATCCCCTTGCCAATTCAGACATTTGGTTTTTTTGTTGCCATTGCTTTTTTAGCAGCAAGCTGGACTTTATCATTAGAATTGAAACGGAAAGAAAAAGAAGGAAAGATACAAAGCAGTAAAATAAAAACATTAATAGGAAAGGGTTTAAGTGTTTATGATATTTTTTCAGCACTTTTCTTTGGTTTTTTAATAGGATTTAAAGGGTTTGAGGCAGTTTTTTATTATGGAGATTTAGTAGAAAACCCACAAGATTTTATACTTTCATTAAGAGGGAATTTTGTAGGCGGAATGGTTATTTCAGTTATTTCTTTATATTTGAAATGGAAAGAAAATAAAGCTGTAAAATTAGATGTTCCAAAGTGGATAGAAAAAGAGATTCGCCCATTTGAATTAGTAGGGAATATGACAATGATAGCAGCTATTTCTGGAATAATTGGAGCTAAGATTTTTCATAATTTGGAAAATTTAGATGAATTTATGACAGATCCTATGGGGCAATTAATGGCTTTTAGTGGGCTTACATTTTATGGTGGGCTAATTGCAGGAGCTATTGCTGTTATTTGGTATGGAAATAAATATAAAATTAAAGCATTTCTTCTTGCTGATGCTGCTGCACCAGGACTAATGATTGCTTATGGGATTGGGCGTATTGGCTGTCAGCTTTCTGGTGATGGGGATTGGGGTATAGTAAATCTTGCTACAAAACCTGAATGGATGGGGTTATTACCAGATTGGATGTGGAGCTTTACATTTCCTCATAATGTGATAAATGCAGGAGTTCCTATTCAAGGATGTGTAGGGGATTTTTGTATGGAATTGGCTAATCCTGTATGGCCTACTGCTTTTTATGAGGTGGTAATGGCAACCCTTATTTTTACACTTTTATGGAGTGTTCGAAAGCGAATAAAAGTTACAGGTATTTTATTTTTTATGTATCTTGCTCTAAATGGAGTTGAACGATTTTTTATTGAAAAGATTAGGGTGAACCCTCCTGTTATGAACGGCTTTACCCAAGCAGAAATTATATCTTTTTGTTTGCTTTTGATAGGTTTATCGGGCATTTTATTACTTTATAGAAATAATAAGAAAATCAGTAATAGCAACTAATAACTAGCAACTAGTAAAATCACTATCTTTGTACAATGCGATTTTTCATTGAATTATCTTTTAACGGAAGCAATTATCATGGTTGGCAAATTCAGCCAAATGCCAATACCATTCAAGCAGAATTGAACAAGGCTCTCTCTACTATTTTAAATGATGCAATTAATGTAGTTGGGGCTGGCAGAACGGATGCTGGCGTTCACGCAAAACAAATGTTTGCTCATTTTGATTTTGAAGGAGAGTTAAAAACAGAAAGCTTACTTACAAAACTCAATGGTTTTCTTCCTAATGATATTGCAATACTGAATATTTTTTCAGCAGATAAAGATGCTCATGCTCGCTTTGATGCCATTAGCAGAACTTATAAATATTACATTAGCAATAAAAAAAATCCTTTTAATAATAATGTGTATTTTTATTACAAAAAGTTAGATATTGATGCCATGAACTTGGCTTGTAAATACCTATTAGGAAAGCAAGATTTTACTTCTTTTTCCAAGTTGCACACACAAACCCACACCAATGATTGTGAGGTAATGATTGCCGATTGGGAAAAGAAAAATGATTGCTTAGTTTTTACTATAAAAGCTGATCGGTTTTTGCGTAATATGGTTCGTGCTATTGTTGGCACACTACTTGAAGTAGGGGAAGGGAAAATAACAAAAGATAAAGTAAAAGAAATAACAAACAAGAAAGATAGATCTCAAGCGGGCGTTTCTGTGCCAGCACATGCCCTTTTTCTAACTAATATTGAATATCCTGAAATGATAATGAATTAATTTGATGATGTAATAATGTAACGATTAAATAATGTAGCAATTAAAAAATAGTTGTCATTCCGAACCTTATGTGAGGAATCTCGTTTTTGACCTATTTTTTAAAAGAACTAATGAAAATTAAACCCACAAATTAAAAACTACTAACCACAAACCAATTAATGTCCAAAACCGGAGAAATATTAGATTTCCAATTGCTTAAAAGAGTGTTGAAATTTTCTGAGCCCTACAAATCACGGATGTGGCTTACAGCAATTTTTGCAATTCTTTTAGCTTTTTTAGCTCCTTTACGCCCACTGCTTATTAACTATGCTTTGGATGAGTATGTGCTTTTTCCTAATCTGGAAATGCTATTTCAGCTTACCCTTTTAATGATTGTTATCTTGATAATTGAGGCAATTGTACAGTTTTATTATATCTATTATGCCGCTTGGATTGGGCAACATGTAATTCAGGATTTGAGAGGAAAAATATATAAGCACATTATTAGTTTAAAACTCAGTTTTTTTGACAAAACACCAATAGGAACAGTGGTTACTCGTACAATTTCTGATATTGAAACAATTGCTGCTATTTTTTCAGAGGGCTTATTTATTATTGCTGAACTTTTAAAAATTGTAGCGGTACTTGCCGTTATGTTTTACACGGATGTGAAGCTTACTATTGTTTCTTTGGGGTCTATTCCTTTACTACTTATTGCTACCACTTGGTTTAAGCGATCGATTAAGTCCGCCTTTCAGCAAGTCCGTACTCAAGTTTCCGTTATGAATGCTTTTATTCAAGAGCATATTGTAGGTATGAATATTGTTCAGATTTTTGCTAGAGAAAAAGCAGAATATCAAAAATTCAAAAAGATTAACAAAGCACATCAAGATGCACATATTCGTTCTATTTTGTATTATTCCATTTTCTTTCCTGTGGTTGAGATACTTTCGGCATCTTCCATTGGTTTAATTATCTGGTGGGGAGGAAGTGCTATTTTGTCTGGACAAGATGTAACTTTTGGAGAATTAGTTGCTTTTATTCTGTACATTCACATGCTTTTTCGTCCAATTCGTCAATTGGCTGATAGATTCAATATTCTACAAATGGGTATTGTTGGTTCAGAAAGGGTTTTCAAAATTCTGGACACCAATCAAAAAATTCAAGATAATGGCGACAAGGTCTTAGAAAATGCAAAAGGAGGTATTAGTTTTAAGGATGTCTTTTTTGCCTACAACAAAGAGCAATGGGTACTTAAAGGTATTAATTTTGAAATTGAGGCGGGGAAAACTCTTGCGCTTGTTGGCGAAACGGGTGCTGGCAAAACCTCTGTTACTAATGTGCTCAATCGTTTTTATGATATACAAAAAGGAAGTGTAAAAATTGATGGAAAATCTATTCAGGAAATCAAACTTAGCTCATTGCGTGAGCAAATCGCTTTTGTGCAGCAGGAGGTATTTTTGTTTTCTGATTCCATTTTTAATAACATCACACTTTATGATGAACACATAAGTATTGATGTAGTGGAGAGTGCGGCAAAACAAATAGGTATTCACGATTTTATTAAATCACTTCCTGGCGGATATAGTTATTCAGTTGGAGAAAGAGGAGTAACTTTATCTACAGGACAAAGGCAGCTTATTGCTTTTTTACGGGTGTATGTTCGTAATCCTAAAATCTTAATTTTAGATGAGGCAACTTCTTCAATTGACACAGAAACAGAACAGTTATTGCAAAATGCTTTAGAAAAATTAGCTATTAATCGTACTCTCATTATTATAGCCCACCGCCTTTCCACTATTGCGAATGCGGATAAAATCCTCCTATTCAAAGACGGGAAAATTCTAGAGCAGGGCTCGCATATTGATTTAATGCAGCAAGAAGGAATTTATGAAAAAATGTATAGTACCCAGCAATTTTCTAAAAACTGAATGCCTAAGAAAAAATATTTAGATTTATTTTTTATAGTATTTTATTTGCTTTATTGTTAATTTTGTAGTGTGAAACAAAAACTACCATATATATTAATTCTTTTTCTTTTTATTCTTTACCAGAATTCTTGGGCACAAATTACAATTGATAAAGCTGCTCCTTACGATTCTCCAGCTTGGCTTGTAGATAATATTTTATTGGGCGGTGGAGTGGTAGCGTCTAATCATTCTTATCAAGGAGATAGTGTCCAAATTGGATTTTTCAATGCTATTAATACTAATCTTGGGTTGGATAGCGGTATTGTAATGGCTACTGGCGATATTGATTTGTTAGATCCATTTTTTACTGGTTTTGGGGCTGCTCTCCCAAATACGGTTACTGATCCAGATTTGCTTACGGTTGCCAATTCTGTTCCGCCACTTATTGGGCAAACTTTTGTGGTATCTTCTATCAATGATGTAGCAAGGCTAGAATTTGATTTTATTCCAACTTCTGATACGGTAAAGTTTAGATATGTTTTTGGCTCGCAAGAATATTTTGGTTTTGAAAATTCCCAATACAATGATGTATTTGGATTCTTTCTTTCTGGTCCTGGAATAGCAGGGCCTTATTCAAATGGAGCAATAAATTTAGCAGTTGTTCCTGGTTCTAATCCGCCACTTCCAATTACAATTTCATCTATACATAATGGAGGTGCGGGTGGAATTTTTACCCCCACTAATGACCAATATTTTGTAGATAATTCTGCTCTTGCTTTTATTAATGATGCAGATGGATACACCACTGTATTTACTGCTACAGCAATTGTGCAATGCGGACAACCTTACCATATTAAATTAGCTATTGCTGATGGATCTGATCAAGGCTTGAGTTCTTATGTGTGGCTAGAGGCAGGAAGTTTTTCTTCCCCTGTTTTAGATGTTGTTGATAATTTTGGTATAGACTCAACTTTTATGGAAATCCCTTGTGATTCTACAATTCTGCTAACTGCTGATGGAGGAGCAGGAGCTACTTATCAATGGTTTGATGATAGTGGAAATATGTTAGGAACCGATTCTAGTTTGTATGTTGGTGCTGGTAGCTATGTGGTAGCTGCTACTGCTATAGGTTGTGCAGTTTTTTCTGATACATTTACTGTTTTTTCCAAACCGCCACCTACTTTTGAATTAGGAGCAAATTATAATATTCCTTGCAATACGACTACTTTAATTGATCCGGTTATTACAGGAGGAACAGGAAATTACACATATACTTGGAACAATGGAAGTGTTGATTCTTCTCTTTTGGTAGGACAGGGTTATTATCATTTAACTATTAATGATGGAACGGGCTGTTTGGTAATGGATTCTATTACTATTACGGAAGATACACCTCCAACAGCAACAATTTCTGGAGGAGGAAGTGTTTGTGATGATGGTACAATGGTAAATATATCCTTTGATTATGTTGGTTTATTATCTTGGAATTTAACTTATACTGATGGTACTAATTCCTTTACTCAGAATACAATTGGGAGTTTAAATTATAACTTTAATACTTTACAAGCAGGAAGTTATACTATTACACAAATCACAGATGTGAATGGTTGTGTAGCAAATGTTTCAGGTCTTGCACAAGTACAAGTAAATCCTTTGCCAAATGCAATGATTAGTCCAGGAAATACAACTATTTATATTGGGCAAACTATCACTTTAAGCACAGATAATTATAATTTTTATAATTGGTATAATGATGAGGATTCTTTAATAGGAAATCTTCAACAAATTGATGTAAGTAAAGAAGATGCTTATTATGTGTGGGTAGAAGATGTAAATGGTTGCACGGACATTTCAGAATTAGTTTTTATAACATTTCTTCCTAAAACGGAACTTTTTATTCCTACCGCTTTTACACCAAATGGTGATGAGCATAACGATTTATTTGTGATAAAAGGTCAATTTATAAAAACCTTTAAAATAGATGTAGCAAATAGGTGGGGCGAAATAGTTTTTACAAGCAATTCCATAGAAAAATATTGGGATGGTACTTTTGAAGGGGTAAAAGTTATTGAAGGCTCTTATTACTATAACATACAGATGGTAGGAGAGGATAATAAACCATTCGTAAAACAAGGAACAATAGATGTAATTTATTAATTTAAAAACTAAATCATGATAAAAAAAACACTTTTATATTTCGTAGCTATCTTGTTTGTTTGTAATGTTTCTAGTGCACAAACCTTAAATTGGAGCACTACACAAAGTATTAGTAGTGGAAGCCAAAGTGGTTATGGCAGACCAAGAATTGTACTTACGGAAAATAATGCACCTTTAATTATGTGGACAAAAACAAGCACACCAAAAAGCATAAAAGCTTCAAAATGGAATGGAAGTTCATTTTCCGCTCCTTACGATATTGTTCCGCCTAGCTTAGAACCAACAGGTTTTATAGGTCCTGAAATTGCCAGTAAAGGAGATACGGTTTATGTTATTTTTCTCTCAGCTCGTTCTGTAAATAATTTTGTTTATCTTATTTCTTCCTTTGATGGAGGACTTACTTTTTCTGATACCGTTAGGGTTTCAGATAATTCAAACACCAATAAATTTGGTATGCCAAATGTTGCCGTAAATACGGATGGTAATCCAATTGTTTCCTATATGGAATCTTCCTTAACTTGGACTGATTGGAAGCAAATGGTAAAAGTTTCTTCTGATTTTGGGAATACATTTAGTGCCGCTTTTGATGTAAGTGCATTGGCCCCTGATGAACCATGTGATTGTTGTAAATCTTCTTTGGTGGCAAATGGCAATGATGTTTTTTTACTTTTTAGAAATAATGAAAATAATGTACGAAACTCCTATGTTGCAAAATCATCTGATGGTGGTTTTACTTTTACTTCAGCCTCTGGAATTGATGATGACATCTGGATAATAAATGCTTGTCCATCATCTTCTCCTCAAGGAATGATGTCAGGAGATTCCTTAATTATTGCTAGAAGAAATGGTGCAAATAACAGAAATGAAATATTAGTTTCGGTAGTAAATTTTAACGATTTGCAATATGCCTATAATAACAGAATTGACCCGATTTCTTTCGGTTTGCAAGATTACCCTGAAGTTGCTGGAAATGGAGATACTATTGGAATTGTATGGCAAGACAATAGAAACTCATATATGGATTGTTTTTTTAGTTTTTCTACCACAGGTGCTTCTTCTATTAGTGGCTCAGTTATTATGAACGATACCAATAACATTGGTTCGCAAATTGATCCAGATATTACTTTTGCAAGTGGTAGATTTCATTTTGTATATACTAATGCTGGAACTCATGAAGTTTTTTATCGAACAGCAGATTTTTCAAACACTTCATCAGTTTATGAATTAGAGAAAAAACAACTTTCTATTTTCCCAAACCCTGTAAATGATAAAATGATAATTACAAGCGATATAACTGGAGAAATAATCATTAAAAATATAGAAGGAAAAGATGTGATTTCTTTAGAAAACAGAGGTAAAGATATTGATGTTTCTTTTTTACCTTCTGGAATTTATACTATTGAAACTAATGGTTTAAGTACAAAATTTATCAAACAATAAATGAGAAAATTAGTTCTTACCTTTCTAAATCTTTTATTAATCTTTTTTCTTTCAGCTCAAACAACTGATTGGGTAAAATCATTTGGAGGAATAAATTCAGATAAAGGAATAAGTATTGGAACTGATTCTTTAGGATTTATTTATGTAAGTGGGTTTTACAATAGTGAAGCAACATTTGATGTTATTAAGTTGTCTAATGGAGGTACAGGAACAAATAAGGAGAATTTTATAATGAAAATGGATTCTCTTGGTAATGTATTATGGACTATACCTGGAGGTGATCAAACTGGAGGATGTTGTGATGATAGAGCTTTAGGCATGCATGTTACTCCAGCTGGAGATGTTTTTATTACGGGTACTTTTTGGTCATCTTATAATCTAGGTGTTCCTGGAGCTCCAAATACTATAAGTGTTACTCAAAATACTTGGAATACAGCATTAAACAATCATGATAATTCTTTGTTGGCTAAAATTGATAAAAATGGAGTTCCTCAATGGGCAATTGGGTTTGGTGCTGATAATACATCAGGAGGGTGTTCTTGGCCAATTTATGATGCAGATGATCATTCTTATGATGTAAAAGTAGATGATGATGGTTTTATTTATGTAACAGGATTCTTCTCAGGATATGATGCAGATTTTGATAATTTATCAATCTCAAATCCTAATTGGGGAACAACTTGTACTCCTATGGGTTATATAGGCAAGTTGGATCAAAACGGTAACTGGCTTTGGGTTGATAAATTTGATGGAATAAAAGATGCAAGAGGTTCAAGAGATAATAGATTGGCTATAGATAAATACTCCAACATTTATGTTGTAGGGGGCTTTGAAAATACAGGAAATTATGGTCCTTATTCTATTACATCTAATGGAGAGTGGGATGGCTTTATTTTTAAAATGGATAAAGATGGAAACTGGCTTTGGGCTAAAAATGTAGGAAGTAATAAAACCGATAGAATAAATAGTATTGCTATTGATGTTTGTGATGATGTGTATGTTACTGGAGAATACAGAAATCCTATGGTATTTGCAGGAGCAAATGCTTCAAATGGAACAGATACTTTGAGTCATAAACAAAAAAGAGATGTTTTTGTAGCTAAGATGAATAATCAAGGAGATTGGAAATGGGCAAAAAGAGCAAGGAGTTCTGGTACAGATAAACCTTATCAAATGTCGGTAGATGCTAACAAACAAGTTTTTGTTTGCGGAACTTCAAGAGGAGAGATGACCTTTTCAAACGCATTAGTGGTGAATGCACAAATTCCAGGAGATACTACTGCCTCAGCATGGGTGGCTCAATTAGATGGAAGTACAAACACAGGAGATTGGGTTTGGGCAAAAATGGCAGGAACAGATACAGATGATGATGACAGAACAAATGACATTTGTGTGGATGGATTTGGTAATGCTTATGCAGTTGGTTTTTTTGAAGATTTAGCCAATTTTGATGGTACCATTTTGGATGCTACTGGTAGAAAGAAAGATATTTTTGTATGGAAAATGAGCATGACCCCTGGTAGTTTTACGGTCAATAATATTTACGATACCATTTATATGGACAGTATAGTTTACAACCCTTTGGATTCAGGTTATTTAACCATTAGTAATTTTTCAATAAATGGTTGCGATACTTTTTTTACAGACACAATTATTCATAAACGATATGCAGTAAGAGTTATGTATGATGTAAATCCTGCTGGAACAGCCACTATTGATATTAACGGAAATACCATTTCTGCTTTCCCCTTTACGGAAGAATATTTTTATGGAGATACGGTTAATCTTTCTGCTAATATAAATGCGGGTTGGTATTTTAGTTCTTGGAGTTCTTTAAATAATACCTTAAATACCACTGTAACAAATCCCACTAATTTTATTGCCAATGATGATGACACTATTGTTTTGATTATTAATGCTATTCCACCAGTTTCTGCTTATATTTATGGTAGTGATACCCTTTGTGCTAACGAAAATAGAGAAGCACAAATTACCATTGATTTTGTAGGAGTTGCTCCTTTTACTTTTGTGTATGCTATTGATGGGGTAAATCAGCCGTCAATCACTACTAATACAAACCCTTATATTATTAGCTCCAATACGGAAGGAATCTATTCCATTACTAATATGTCGGATGCCATGGGTGTTGGTTCAATAACGGGTTCTGCTATTGTGGTGGTTCATAATTCGCCAATTGCCACTTTTTCTATTGTTCCAGATATGGTTACTATAAATTATCCAACTGCTCATTTTGTAGATAAAACAAATGGAAATATTGTGGAATGGCTATGGAATTTTGATGATAATACTGTGGATAGTATGGTTTCAAAAGTATATCATACTTTCCCTGATTCTGTTGGAGTTTATCAAATTACAATGATAGTAACTGATGAGAATGGATGCTCGGATACTACCTTTAATCAGCTATGGGTAGAAAATGAATTTTGGATTTATTTACCTAATAGTTTTACGCCTGATTTGGATGGGATAAACGATAAATTCTGCCTTAGTTATAATGGAGTGAGAATAGAAACTTTTCAGATTAATATTTATGACAGGTATAGTGGGCTTGTTTTTTCTTCCAATAATATTGATGATATGCTTTGTGAATTAGATGTAAAAGCATGGGATGGAACTCATAAAGATTCTGGTAAGGAATTGCCAATGGGGACTTATATTTATGATCTGTACTTCCAAGACTTTCAGGGTTGGAAACATCAAGAGCAAGGTTTTATTTATTTGGTGAGGTAGTTATTTCTTTATTGGTAAAGTGGGTTTCAGCAAGGGAATTTCTAATTATTAAATAATAGATGTTAGTATTGAAATGATATGAAAGAATAAAGAACAAGGAATAAAATATTTTGATGGTGTTAAAAATTTCCAGCTTTATCTTTAGAAGAAAACCCAACCAACAAGATCTCAAATCTAAGTATTAAAATCTCAAATCTAAATACTATCTTTACCCCATGATTATAGAATTTTACAAATACCAAGGAACAGGGAATGATTTTATCATGATTGATGATAGAGAAAATAATTTTGATATTGCCGATAACAATTTGATTGCAGCACTTTGCGAGAGAAGAATGGGAATTGGTGCTGATGGTTTAATCCTATTGCTTGAGCATGACATAGTCGATTTCGAAATGATTTATTTTAATGCTGATGGATACCAATCTAGTATGTGTGGAAATGGCGGTAGGTGTATTATTGCTTTTGCAAAGATGTTAGAAATTATTAAAAATGAAACTACTTTTATGGCTATTGATGGAGAACATAAAGGACAATTTTTAGGAGATACAATTGCATTGAAGATGAAAGATGTTACTGAAATTCAAGGAGTTGATGATGGCTTAGTTTTAGATACAGGTTCTCCTCATTATATCGAAATGGTAGATGATTTAAACTGTATAAATGTGGAAAAAGAAGGTAGAAAAATTAGAAATTCTTCACCCTTTAAAAAAGAAGGAATAAATGTAAATTTTGTACAAGATTCTGCTGAGTTTCAAGTAAGAACTTATGAGAGGGGAGTTGAGGCAGAAACGCTAAGTTGTGGAACTGGCGTTGTTGCAACAGCAGTTGCAATGCATTATGCGAATTGTATTGAAGAAAATGAGATAAATGTAAAAACAAAAGGAGGGGAATTAACCGTTAGTTTTGAGGAGTTTAATGGTGAGTATAAAAATGTTTGGTTAAGTGGTGAAGCATCTATGGTCTTTGCTGGTGAGTTTGAATGCTAAAAGGAGAAAATATATTGTTAAGACCACTTAAAGCTACTGATTTAGATTTTTTGTTTACTATTGAAAATGATACATCTAATTGGCAATTTGGAAGCGAGAAAAAACAATATACCAAAACAGAATTTCTAGAGTATATTGCAAATGCAAATACTAGCATTGAGCTTGCAAAACAATACCGTTTTGTAATTGATAAAAATCAAAAACCTATTGGGTTTATTGATCTTTTTGATTACAAAAATAATACAGCTGGTGTAGGGATAATCATAGCCAAGAATTATAGAAAACAAGGCTTTGCAAAAGATGCTCTTAAAGTGTTGATTGATTATGCTTTCTCAGAAATTAAGATTACTAAATTGCATTGCGAAATTACAAATGATAATTTAGCAAGCATTAAACTGTTTACCTCTTGTGGGTTTGAGATGGAAAGAGAGGAAAATGGTTTACGATATTTTATTAGATTTGTGGAAAAGAAAAAATAATTAAACCTCCAAAAACTTTCCTTTATTACAAATAGCCAAAGCTTTTCCTTTTAGCTTTTCTCCTATAAAAGGCGTATTCACTGATTTGGATTGTATATCCGCTTTTTGAAATTCCCATTCTATGTCAGGGTTAAAGAGGGTAAGGTTAGCCGTATCTCCTTCTTCTATTTTTGTACTTTCCAATTGCAACAATTTCCTTGGGTTAATGGCAATTTTTTCTATTATTTCTGCTAAGCTTAAATGTTTGCTTAAGTGTTTGCCTATAAGTCCAAAAGCAGTTTCCAAGCCAATAATGCCGAATGCTGCATTGTCAAATTCTGTCTTTTTGTTTTCCTCATCTTCTGGGCTGTGGTCGGTACAAATCACATCTATTGTTCCCTCTTTCAGCCCTTTTATTAGGGCAGTGCAGTCGCTTTGGCTTCTAAGTGGCGGAAGTACCTTATAACGGGTATCAAAGTGGGTGATTTGCTCATCCGTAAGTATTATGTTATGCAGGGCAACATCTGCCGAAATATTAATGCCTTGTTTTTTGGCTTTCTTTATTTTGCTTACACTATTTTTGGTGGAGATATACGATAGGTGCAGTTTGCTATCGGTGTACTGGCAAAGTGAAATATCACGGTCAATCATTATCTCTTCCGCCATAGCAGGGATGCCTTTCAATCCTAATGCTGTGCTTATTGTTCCTTCATGAATTTGTCCGCCATTGGCAATGCTGCTGTCGTTGGGATAGTTCATTATCAGTCCATCAAAATCCTTAGCGTAAAGCAGAGCCGATTTCAGCACATCATTTTGTTGCACTGAATTTTTATCATCCGTAAAAGCAGTGGCGCCCGCATTTTTCATATCGTACATTTCTACCATATCTTTTCCTTGCATGGCTTTGGTGAGACTTCCTGCTGCATGCACACTAACTATATTTTCTTTTCCTTTACTGTGGATGTATTCTACTTGTGCATTATTATCGGTTATCGGATTGTTTTTTGGCATTAAAAGTACTCCCGTAAACCCACCCTTGGCAGCTGCTCTGCAACCAGAATTAATATCTTCCTTATACTCAAAACCAGGATCCCTAAAATTGGCGTGCATATCCATCCATCCAATTGAAATATGAAGATTTTTTGCTTCATAAATTTTTACTTTTGCTTCCTTAATTTTTGCAGCCACTTTTTTAATAATTCCATTTTTAATAAGAATATCTCTAATCTTATTGTGGTGTTTTCCATTCGGGTCAATTACCCTTGCCGATTTGATAAGTATATTCATGATTTTAAAAATTTGATAAGCATTATTTCTAACAGCAAAAACAGCAGTGCTAAAATAATACAATGTTTCCAATAGCTTTTTCCCAATTGGATTTCTTGCACTATATTGCTGATATTCTGATTTGTACTACTATTTATTTTTATGTTATTAATGTTATTTTTTTGTAAAATTTCCGCCACATCTTTGCTAGAATAAATATTAGGATCTGATTCCTTATTGCCATAATTAAAGGAGAGAGCAGCAATGGTTTTGCCCCCAGCAGTCAGTAAATAATTCCCTGCTTCTTTTATTTGCTCTTGCACATATAATTTCCTCTTTCCGCTAACAAATCTTTCAGTTGGAATAATGTCGTAATTATCCGATTGCAGATGATAAATATTTTCTTTATTTTCTGAGCTAGGTGCATCAAAATATTGATTTTCCCCAATGCTATAATACAGTTGAGTGGTTTTGAAGCTCATCAGTGCCATATTGTAAAGCAGTGGAACAAAAAGCGCATGCTTTCCTAAATTGCTGCTTGTATTGTTTAGCGGGGAAGCAAAAAGGTAAATATCCCCAGCAGAGTAAGTGTAATGACTAATAAAATCATCTCCCATTTCAAGGCTGAGAATGCTTTGCTTATTGGTATTGTTTTTGTTCGATATCTTGTAATGAGATAATACTATTGGCAAATTAATTTTTTTCTCCTCTTTTTCGAAAACACCTTCAAATACCTTATGCGAATAAGAGATTTTATTTGCTTTTTGCTTTGTGGTATCTTTTGCAATATATTCATCCAAATTTAATGCAGAAGAAAACATTTTATAACTATCAAAATTAATGTCATTACTAGGAATAACAGCCAAGCTTCCTCCATCTTTTGCAAAATCCTTAATACTTTGAAGTAAGCCAGAAGAAATATTTGTTAATCCATCTAAAATTAGCAATTGCTGATTTTTAATTTCTTCATAGTTAATTTGCCCAATAGAAACCGATTTGTAATCTATTGCATCATCCTTTTCAAAAAGGGATTGTAATGCAAAACTTTGGTTTTGCTCATAAATATGAAGTGCTTTAATTTTATCCAATATTTCAAAGGAAAAATAAAAGTTATCGTCAAAGGAAATAGGGTAGTCCTGTAAAGAAATTTTACATTGCTTAAAACCAGAAGAAGCAGGCGTAAACTTAAAACTTATATTTTGCTTCTGGCCAGGAGAAATACTAAAATTACTAATTGCTTTTTGTAGTTTATTTACATGCAAAAATGCAGGCAAATTGCTAATTGCCACATCCGATTTATTTACCACTCTCGCTATTATTTCAATGGACTTTCCTTCTTGAATAATAGGGCTACTCATCCAGCAACTATCAATATACAAATTGTTTTCAGCTGTTTTGCTAAGCGGAATAATTAGCACATTAAGGCTGCTATCATTTTGGCTTATATTATCAATTCTGAAAGTACTTTTCTGCAAATCGGTCAGTACATACATCTGCGCATTTTCATTTTGCTTGTTTAAGCTCTGCTGTCGACTAATTATTTCTGCCAAGCTTTTGTAGTGGGCAGTAGTTGTAAGTTGCTGAAATCTACTGCCTATTTCTGCTTTTGTAAAAGAGCGAGAATGCTTAGCTGAAAAGTCATTTGTTATCAAGAAAAAATTACTTTCTGTATCATATTGATTAGCAATTTCCTCCGCTTTGTTTTTGGCAACATCCAATAGCATTCCATTTTCCAAAACCGATTCCATGCTAAATGAATTATCAATATAGAAAAAGATGTTTTTTACAATTTCGGTTTGTTTCTGTTTTGTAGGAATGTATGGCTTTGCAAATGCCAAAACCAGAAATGTAATGGCAAGTATTCTACTCAGTAGAATAAGTAAGTTTTTAAGGTGAGAACGAGAGCGTTTTGCTTGTTTTATTTCTTTTAGGAAACGAATGCTACTAAAACGAACTGTTTTATATTTCCTTAGATTAAAAAGATGAATAATAATGGGGATTGCTAT
>JACNLP010000072.1 GCA_014381465.1 Flavobacteriales bacterium
TTGCACCAGATTTAACAAATGAGCAATTGGATGATATTATAGAAATTGTTGCTGATACTAAAATTGATGGTGTGGTAGCAACTAATACTACTATTGATAGAAGTGGGCTTAAAACGCCTAAAAATAAGGTTGATGCCATTGGAAATGGTGGTTTAAGTGGTAAGCCAGTTAGGGAAAGATCCACTGAAGTGATTAAGTACTTGGCTGATAAATCCAACCGAGCATTCCCAATTATTGGAGTAGGAGGTATACACAGTGCTGAAGATGCACTAGAAAAGCTTGATGCAGGAGCTACACTGGTTCAGGTGTTTACAGGCTTTATTTATGAAGGTCCAGCACTAGTAAAAAGGATTAATAAAAAGATTTTGGAAAAATCTGGTTTGTAGTTTGTTGTGGGTAGTATTGCCACAAACCATAAGCCATAAACCACAAACTAAATGATTAAAATAATAGAATGTCCTAGAGATGCAATGCAAGGTATCAGTGAATTTATTCCTACTGATGTTAAGGCTGCATATATCAATCAGTTGTTAAAAGTAGGTTTTGATACTGTTGATTTTGGTTCTTTCGTTTCGCCAAAGGCTATTCCTCAATTAAAGGATACTGCTGAAGTATTGGGGCAGTTAGATTTAGAAAATACTACTAGTAAACTCTTGGCAATTATTGCCAACACTAGGGGAGCAGTTGATGCTTGCAATTTTGAAGAGATAAACTATTTAGGTTTTCCGCTTTCGGTTTCTGAGCAGTTTCAGCAGAGGAATACTAAAAAAAGTATTGAACAAGCTTTAAGTACTGTTGAGGAAGTTCAGAACTTATCAGTAAAAAACAACAAGGAGTTAGTGGTGTATTTATCCATGGCATTTGGGAATCCTTATGGTGAGCATTATCATCCTGATATCGTTGCAGAACTAAGTAATAAATTGAATGATTTAGAGGTAAAAACTATTGCCTTGTCGGATACAATTGGGGTTTCTAATCCTACAAATATTGCACCACTATTTGATGTTTTAATCAAGGAATATCCAACTATAGAGTTTGGTGCTCATTTTCATACTACACCAGATACTTGGGAGGAAAAAGTAAATGCGGCTTATGCTAATGGTTGCATAAGATTTGATGCTGCTTTAAAAGGTTTTGGTGGCTGCCCAATGGCAAAAGATGATTTGGTGGGGAATATGCCTACCGAAAAGCTAATCACTTATTTTACTGAGGATTTAGGATTGAATAAAGAGGAGTTGAAGAAAGGGTTACTACTTTCTAAATCAATTTTTTAAAAACGGATAAGATGATAAAAAAAGAAAAACACCAAATTATAGGAAGCGACAATCGACCAATTCTGATTGACATTTCTTGTCAAGAAAAAAGAGAAGGAAAGAAGGTAATTATCTTTTCTCATGGGTTTAAAGGGTTTAAAGATTGGGGACCTTTTAATAAAGTGGCGGAGCATTTTGCTAAAAACGATTTTGTATTTGTAAAATTTAACTTTTCGCATAACGGAACAACAATAGACAATCCTATTGATTTTTCAGATTTGAAGGCTTTTGGGAACAATAATTTCTGTAAGGAATTAGATGATTTGGGCTTTGTGCTGGATTGGGTACAGCAAACCTTAAATCCTGCTGAAATCTCTCTTTTTGGTCATAGTAGAGGGGGAGGGATTTCCATGCTGAAAACAGCAGAGGACAATAGAATAAGTAAAGTGGTTAGTTGGGCTTCTCCATCCGATTTTACAAATAGAATGCCAGAGGAAAGAATAGCAATTTGGAAAGAAAAAGGAGTGGCATTTGTATATAATGGTAGAACAAAACAGAATATGCCAATGTACTTTCAGTTTTACGAGAATTGCATAACAAATAAAGAGAGGATTGATATTAAACTTGCGGTAGAAAAATTACAAATACCCCAACTTATTGTACACGGAAATGATGATCCGACAGTAAAAATAGAGGAAGCTAAAAGCTTAAATAAATGGAATCCTAAATCCCAATTGCATATTATTGATGGAGCAAACCATGTTTTAGGAGGATTTCATCCTTATGATTTAGAGGAGTTTCCACTTCATTTAAAGGAAGCAATTGATGTAACGATTGAGTTTTTAAAAAAATAATCGAGCAGAAGGACTTATGCTTTGCTGAGAAAAGTCCTTATCTAGATATTTAAAATAACCAGCAATTGCAATCATAGCAGCATTATCTGTGCAATATTCAAATTTAGGAATATACAAATCAAAATTTGCAGTTTTAGATAAAACATCTAAGCGGTTTCTTAAATAAGAATTAGCAGAAACTCCCCCAGCAATTGCTATTTGTTTTATTCCTGTTTTTTTTATGGCTAATTGTAATTTTTCTATTAAAACATTGACAATAGAATGCTGAATGGATGCACATAAACTCTCCAGATTTTCCTTAATAAAATTAGGATTTTCTTTTACTCCATCCTGTATTTTATAAAGAATGGAGGTTTTTAGCCCGCTAAAACTAAAATCCAAATTTTTTATTTTTGGCTTTCCAAAAGTGAAAGCGTGAATATTTCCATTTTTTGCATGTTTATCAATTAAAGGTCCTCCAGGGTAGGGTAGTCCTAAAATTTTTGCTGATTTATCAAAAGCTTCCCCTGCAGCATCATCTAAAGTTGTTCCAATTATTTGCATATTGTTTGGGCTTTCCACTTTTACAATTTGTGTATGCCCGCCAGAAACTGTCAAACACAGAAAAGGAAATTCAGGAATATTTTTTTCTTCATCAATAAAATGTGCTAAAATATGTGCTTGCATATGGTTTATAGCAATAAGTGGAATATCCATTCCTATGGCAAATGATTTTGCAAAGGAGCTGCCTACTAAAAGTGAACCCAAAAGGCCTGGTCCGTTTGTAAAAGCAATAGCATTGATTTCTTCTTTTTTGATATTTGCTTTCCTAATTGCAGCATCCACCACAGGTATAATGTTTTGTTGATGCGCCCTTGAAGCAAGTTCCGGCACCACACCACCATATTGCTTATGAATCTCCTGATTAGCTACTACATTTGATAATATTTTTCTACCATTCAAAATAGCTGCAGAAGTATCATCACAAGAGGATTCAATTCCTAAAATAATAATTTCTTTATTCATTTAACTTTTTAAAGGAATGCCCCATTTTATCTCTTTTGGTTTTTAGATAAAATTCATTATGCTCGTTTGATTCTATTTCGAGAGGAATATTTTCAACAATCTCAATGCCATAACCCATAAGCCCAACTCTTTTTTTAGGATTATTGGAAAGCAATCTAATTTTTGAAACGCCAATAGCTCTTAAAATTTGCGCACCAACTCCATAATCTCTATCGTCTTCATTAAATCCGAGCTCTAAATTTGCCTCTACTGTATCTTTTCCTTTTTCTTGTAGTTCGTATGCTTTTAATTTGTTGAGTAAACCAATTCCTCTACCTTCCTGATTCATGTACACCAAAACACCTTTTCCTTGTTCTTCAATTTGAGAAAGAGATGCTTGTAATTGAGGGCCACAATCACATCTGCAAGAAGAAAAAATATCACCTGTCATACAGGAAGAATGCACCCTTACTAAAATGGGTTCATCTTCTTTCCATTTTCCTTTTATAAGAACTAAATGTAACTGATTATTTGTAATTTGCTTGAAGGCCTTCATGTTAAAATCGCCAAAACTTGTAGGTAAATTTACAGATGCTTCTTCAGCTATTAGCGTTTCATTTTGAATTCTGTATTCAATTAAATCTTTAATGGTAATAAATTTTAAATCGAACTTTTTTGCAATTCTAAAAAGTTCAGCTGTTCTGGCCATTGAGCCATCTTTATTTAAAATTTCAACAATAACTCCAGCTGATTGCAATCCTGCAAGCCTAGCTAAATCAATTGCTGCTTCCGTATGTCCGGCTCTTCTTAGTACACCACCTTTTCTAGCTTTTAAAGGAAAGATATGTCCTGGTTTTCCTAACTCTTCTATTTTGGTATTTACATTAACAAGTGCTTTAATTGTTTTTGCTCTATCGGATGCTGAAATACCTGTTGTACAACCATATCCAATTAAATCAACCGAAACTGTAAAAGGAGTTTCGTAAGCGGCTGTATTTTTTCCAATCATCAAGTCAAGTCCTAATTGCTCACATCTTTCCTCTACCAAAGGAACGCAAATAAGTCCTCTTCCATGGGTGGCCATAAAGTTGATGATTTCAGGAGTTACCATTTCGGCAGCTGCTACAAAATCACCTTCATTCTCTCTGTTTTCATCATCTACAACAATGATAACTTTTCCAAGTTTTATATCTGCAATAGCTTCTTTTATGCTGTTAAATTTCATTTTGTTTTCTTTTTGTTGGCTCCCAAAAGCCACTATTTGAACTAAATAAATAATCGAACAAACCAAATAATAACGCTAAGTTCATGCTGTAAAAGTGCGTTATAAAACGCAAAGTTAAAACATGTATTCCGATTTTTCGTAATAAGAGGTCAATAAATGGAGAAACAAATAATAATAGCTGAAAAATGAAAGTGAATTTGTAAAAAATACTATCAGGAATTAGCGTAAGATTAGTTGCTAAAATGATGAATAAAAAAATAGGGCTGAGCCATCTTATTACTTTATGGGAGATGAAAACAAATCCTAATTTGGAAAAGGGATTTAGAACATTTTTAAAATGAAAAAGGTTGATAAAATTTCCTTTTGAGATTCTTCTTTTCCTTCTAAATTCTTCAGATAATTGATTTGAAACATCCTCATAAACTACTGCATCCAAATCATTTATAGCAAGTTTCCCTCCTTTTAGAATGTTCATGCAAACGAAAAAGTCGTCCACTAAAAAATTCTCAGGAATTGGAGTGAAAAGAGATTTTCTGATAGCAAAACAACCACCAAAAGGTCCCATTAGATTTCCCCAGAGTTTACTTTCGGCATGTTTAAATTTTACTTCTGTACTAATGTAAGTTTTTTCTTGAAAGGATATACCACTTTTTTTAATTCCAATATTCACCATGTTGGCATCTACAAGTCCAATTTTAGGGTTTTTAAAATGCTGAATTAAAGAAAAAATGGTGTTTTTAGAAAAAATAATATTGGCATCAGTAAGAATCAGGATTTCATTCTTAGCTTTTTCTACTAATTTGTTTATTACTCCTGCCTTACCACTTCTTTTATCAAAAATATTTGCAATTACAAATGGATAATGTTTTGCTAAATTATTTATAATTTTATTTGTATTATCGGTAGAACAATCAGAGCCAATTATGATTTCAATTTTATTATTTGGAAAATTAGAATTAATAATACTCATTACTTTTTCTTTGATTACCTCTTGCTCATTATAAGCAGAAATAAGAATTGAAACAGATGGTGATTTATCAATGTTTTTATAAGTAGTCTTGTTTAATACTTTGCTTTTTGAAAATAAAATAACAGTAATAGGAAAAATAAAATAGGTATAAACTATAAGAAATAAACAAACCCAAAATAGATAAATCATGATTTTAGGGATTTAGTTAAATAAGTATTTAATTCCTCAGTAATTTTAAGTAGGCTATAATTTTCTTGAATGTTTTTCTTAGCATTTTCGCCAATATTTTTACTTTCTATTGGATTTTCAAAACACCAAATAATCTTGTTTGCAAAATCCTCTTGGGTATTTGCGATTAAAATATTTTTTTTATCCTTATAGTTAATTCCATCCGCACCAATAGAAGTAGAAATAATAATTTTTCCAACTGCCATTGCTTCTAGAATTTTAATTCTTATTCCGCTTCCACTCCAAAGTGGCACAATCATTAAATGGTGTTTTTCCATAAATTCTTTTGCATTGTTCACTTCTCCATGAACTATAATATTTTTAGTAGAATAATCATAGAAAAACTTTGGCATATTTCTTCCAGCTAAATGTAAAATTAGATTTTCATTTTTTTGATTAATAATAGGAAACACTTTTTCTAAAAACCATTTTACACCTTCTATATTTGGCATCCAATCCATAGAGCCAATATGAAAAATAGTATTTTTTTCTACTGAAGTATTTGCTTGATTTTCAGTATCAATAGCAAATGGTATAGTAATTATTTTTTTTGAAGTTTGTTTTTTCATCCAATTAGCATCCTTATCGCTAATACAAATAATACCATCCATTTTAGTTACTATTTCTTTTTCATAATGATAAAGTTTTTTTTGTAACAAATTCAGATACCATTTCTTTAAAAAAATAGTCGTTTGCTTTGCCAATCCTTTCCAAATATCTGATTCTATATTGTGTGCTCTTAAAATGATTTTAGCTTTCGAGTTCTTCTTAATTATATCATAATAAGGACAAACAAAAAGTCCTTCCAAAAGCACAATATCAAAACTATTTCCCTTTAGAATTATTTTTAATTTGTTTGCAAAATTACTAGAGTAAAAGCGGTTGGTGTTGTAAGATGATTTAGAGAATAAATTTAGGAATGCAGGAAGTATTTTTACATTAGTATCAATAAAAATATCCTCATAATTTATTTTGCTTAAATATTGTGCAGGAACTTCTTCTGCAATATGTTTAGGTGTGCTAATTGCTATTACTTTTAAGTCATGTCCTTTTTGCAATAAGGCATTCGAAATATGATTTACAGCTAGTGCATATCCATCTTTTTCAGGGAAAGGAGGTTTGATACAGATTTGTAATATTCTCATGTCTTTTTTAACAGTTTACTAAAAAGTTTAGTATATCTATTTGTATCAAAAAATGTAATTTCTTTTGATGCTTTATAAATTAAAAGGATGCCTATTGGTAGGAAAACAAAATTAGCAAGCCACATTCCTTCTATTACCGATAGAGTTGTTTCTTTTGCTGCCTTTTCTCCAATAATATTAATTACATGATAAAAAACAAAGAAGAAAACTGATGCCATTACAGGCATGCCAAATCCTCCTTTTTTTATGATTGTGCCTAGTGGAGCACCCACTAGAAACAACACAATACAAGCTATAGCTAAAGCAACCTTTCTGTGCCATTCAATATTATGTTTTCGTATTATATATTGTTGGTATTCTAAATCATTTTTACTGGTATTTACTACTGATTTTATAGACCTTAATTTGTTTAGGGCATAATCATAGATTCTTGCCATTTTTATTATTGATGAATCGGGAGGGGTGGTATCTTTTATAGTATTTCTATCTAAAACTTTAAAGTTGTAGTTACTAAATATATTCTCTGAAATAGTTTTCTCCCTTTTAGATAATTTATTTTCTAAAGAATCAATAGCATTGCTTAATTGTTGATTGTTTAGCATAGCGTAATGGCCTTTATAAAGGGCTGCACTTGTTCGCTTAAAATCAAAAGCAGAAAGGTCAAAAAAGATAAGATCTTCTTTGAATTTTGTAGTTCTGTGAGGGTTTTTTCTTTTTCCTCTTTTCTCTTTTTCTTGCAGATAACTATAGCCATCAAATAATTTGAATTCCAAAAATTGTTCATCCTTTGTAAGGCGCATACTTCCAGATTTTGCAATAATTATATTATCATTTCCATTTCTAGAAGTATGATTGTAAATTATGATGTTTTTTAAGGTTTGTCCATCATCACTTTTTTCTTCTACCTTTATACTATACCCTTCAATACCATTGTAAAAAACGCCTGCTTTTATATTCAGAGCTGGTTTTTGTTTTTGAATGGAATACAATAAGCTTCCACTTTTTAGATTAGCAATTGGCATAACATAATTGGAAAATAAAAATGAGCCAATACTTATAAAAATAACAAAAACAATTAATGGATTCATAATTTTTCTAAGTGACATTCCAGCTGATTTCATAGCTACTAATTCTGATTTCTCTCCTAATGCACCAAAGGTCATTACTGAAGCTAAAAGCATAGAAATAGGTAAGGAAAGAGGAACGAATCTTACTGATGCAAAAAATAATAACTCGCTAATTTCATTGATTTCTAATCCTTTACCTACCAAATCATCAATCCATTTCCATAAAAACTGCATTAGAAGTAGAAAAGTAGCAATAAAAAAAGTGGCAATAAAAGGGCCTAAAAATGATTTAATTATAAAAAGGTGTATTTTTTTCAAGAAATAAGAATTTTGAAAAAGTTATCTAAGAACCAAGTGCGTGTTTCAAGCTCTCTACCTGAGTATCCCACAAAAGAGTATTTTCTTCTATCTCAGTTTCATCTTCAGCAAAATCAGTAATAATTAAAGAAACATCATTTGTTAAATCATCCACTTGGATGGTAAATTCGAAATAACTCTCCTCAACTTCATTATCTAGCCAATGAAAGCGTACAAATTCATTTTCTTTCGACTTTAGTAGCTTGGCTTCTTGTTCGCTTCCGTCCCAAAAAAAAGTGTAAATATTACCTCTAATATGCACATCATCAGCAAACCATTCCGAAAGTCCGCTAGGAGTGCTTAATCTTTTATAAAGGATGTTAATTGAGGAGTGAAAAGGATACTCTAATTGAAATTTTATTAATTCAGACATTTGTCTTTGTTTTTGTTAGTTTTGCAAACCAAATATTTTCGGCAGGCAATATATAAATAAAACCTTTAAAATATGGCATTAGTTCAAACATTCGAAAAACAAGGTAATTTTTTATTCAAATACAGAGGGCAATTCCCTGTTATTTTATTTTTATTAGCCATTCCATTTATTAGTATTACCGATTATATTTCTATTTCTGCATCTAACGAAAAATATTACATGATTATTTCAGTTGTTTTATCTTTTTTAGGGTTTCTTATTCGCTTTTATACAATAGGGACTACCCCAAAAGGAACATCAGGAAGGAATACCAAACAGCAAGTGGCAGAGGTATTGAATTCAACAGGTATTTATGCCACAGTAAGGCACCCCTTATATTTGGGTAATTATCTAATTTGGATAGGTATTGCATCCTATGTTTTTAATCTTTTGTTTATTGTTATTATTTCTCTTATTTTTTGGTTGTATTATGAAAGAATAATGTTTGCTGAGGAAAGGTTTTTAGAAAAGAAATTTGGAGATGAATATTTAGATTGGTCGAATAAGATTCCAGCTTTTATTCCAAATTTTACTTTGTATGAAACATCATTAATTCCTTTCTCAATCAAAACTGTTTTAAGAAGAGAATATTCAGGAGTTTTAGCTTGCGTTATTGGTTTTTGTTTTGTGGATATGTTTCGGAATTATCTGATAGGAGAGGAGCTATTCTCTGACACCATGATTTATGTTTTTACAACAACTTTAATGATAAGTATTGTACTTAGAACATTAAAAAGAAACACTCAAGTTTTAAGTGAAAAAGATAGATCATAATTTTTAGCAGAATAATTATAGCAAATTCGTTTATATGTTATATTTGCCGACCAAAATGGCGTGGTAGCTCAGTTGGTTAGAGCGCAGGATTCATAACCCTGAGGTCGGGAGTTCAAATCTCCCTCACGCTACCAGATATGAAAGCTCCTTTTTAGGGGCTTTTTTTATGCCCAAAATCAAAAAAGTCAAACAATAGTACAACATTTTCAATTTTTGCTCTTTTTTATCTATTTGCTTGATTTTGTTTAGCTTTGCTTGGTAATTATATATATTATGAAAGCATTAAAATTTTTGGCAAGAGGAGAGAAGGTAAAGTTAAAAGACCTGAAATTGGAAAAGAAAATACTTTCCAAATTATTTAAGGAAATCCCAGATATTCAATCTTTTAGTCTTGATTTTTACACAGATACTATTACAGGCGAGCATATTTTGATGGATAATTTATTTTTAACAGATGGAGTAGAAAAAGCTTCATTCATTAAAATACATCATTTAATCACTAGAAAAGTGTCCTTTGATATAGTAAAAATTAGGGGACTTGAATTTACTAAGCTATTGGAAAAAGATTTAGATGCTATAGAAAAGGGTATAGATAGAACTGCTTTTTTAGAAAAAATTGAGGCTAGAATAAATAGAATTATTATTTCTTTGGTAGATGCAGAAACTCCTGATGAATGGGAGTTAAGAAAGTTTATTTTTATTCAGGATAAATTTTATGATGTCGTTTCTTATCTTGATGATATTAAATTTTCAGGAGACAAGTATGTATTGAGCTATAGCTTGCCAGATAGATTTTTACAAGTAATGGATGAAGCTTATGAATTGTTAGTAAAATCAGGGTTGCTTGCTAAAAATTCTAAAGTGGCTTTCAACTCAGTATTACTGCATAAAAATAAAACCCAGCAATTAGATTGGGTTGGGAAGCAAAATGTATTAGTATATTTTATTAGAGAAATAACCAAACAGGAAAATAATATCATTCATTGCAAAGGGGATAAGTGGGAAATTGCTGCTAACTGTTTTACTGTTGAAGGTAAGAAGGTAACTAAGAAAATCCAATATGATAATCCACCTAAGGACACCAATCCTGGTAAAATTGCTGTAGATCAAGTCATAAAACTTTTTAAAAAGAAAAATCAAAAGTAATGCTGTTTTTCTGATAGCCTCCAGGCTAAGCAAACTAAACATTGACTAAGCAATTCCTTAGTATCTTTTTCCATCTGTTATAATGCTTAATTTTGTTTAAAATTTATACAAGATGAGTAAATTATATATTAAAATAGAAGGCGTTGATGACCTAAATACTAAGGTAGATAATCTTACTTCTCTTATTCAAAATCAAAACAAGTCAGCAGAGCATACTATACTTGACAATAAAGGCTTGCTTGATTATTTAAAGATT
>JACNLP010000079.1 GCA_014381465.1 Flavobacteriales bacterium
TGCGTTTTTCTTCTAAAGGTAAAGTATTGTCAAAAAGTTCAATTTCTTTTTCAGTAGAAAGGTGAAAAACATGAAGCCTTGTATTGTGTTTTTTTGCCAATTCCACTGCCATAGAAGAAGATTTATAACAAGCTTCAGCACTTCTAATATTTGGGTGTTCGCTAATTGGTACTTCCTCTCCAAACTGAGCTTTTGCTTTCTCAATATTTTCCTGAATAGTAGCTTCATCCTCACAATGAACAGCAATTAACATAGGTGATTTTTGAAAAATCTCTTTCAATACGGATTTATTATCAACCAACATATTGCCAGTTGAAGAGCCCATAAATATTTTAATTGCCCCAACTGTTTTAGGATCAGTTTTTAAAACTTCATCTAAATTGTCGTTACTCGCTCCCATAAAAAAGCTGTAGTTGGCAATTGAAGTTTCTGCTGCAATTTGGTATTTATCCTCTAGTAGTTCTTGTGTTAAAGCTTGCGGATTGGTATTTGGCATTTCCATAAAAGAAGTAATTCCACCAGCCACTGCTGCTTTACTTTCAGTGTAAATATTTGCCTTATGTGTTAATCCTGGCTCACGAAAATGAACTTGATCATCAATTACGCCAGGCAATAAATGAAGTCCTTCTGCATCAATAATTGTATCTGCTTCAGTAGTGATTTTTGATGCAATCTCTTTTATCTTTTGATTTTCAATCAACACATCTGCTTTGTAAATTTTCCCTTCATTTACAAGAGTTGCGTTTTTTATTAATGTGAGCATTTTTAGGATTTTTATTGGGCTTTACACACCCCTAAGCCCTTACTTCACATGCGTTCAGCACATGCTTTTTAGAGGGATTTTTGTTTATTTGTTATCTAAATACTAATGTCTAAAGTCTATTATCTAGTTCTATCTTTTCCATTTTCTAAAAAAACTTTTGAGTTTCATTTGGATTACTCCAATAACGGCTTCCATAAAAATTCCACCACTCATTTTTGATTCTCCTTCAGTCCTGTCCGTAAAAATTACAGGAACTTCAACTACATTAAATCCATATTTCCAAGCTTTAAATTTCATTTCAATCTGAAAGGCATAACCAACAAATTGAATTTTATCAAAATTAATAGTTTCTAAAACTTTTCTTTTGTAGCATTTAAAGCCGGCAGTTGAATCATGAATGGGCATTCCCGTTATGAATTTTACATATTTTGATGCAAAAAAGGACATGAGTAAACGCGCCATTGGCCAATTTACAATATTAACCCCCTTTACATATCGTGATCCAATGGATAAATCTCCACCCTCATTTGCATTGGCATTATATAGTCGAATTAAATCATCAGGATTGTGAGAAAAATCAGCATCCATTTCAAAAATAAATTTGTAATCTTTTTGCAATGCCCATTTAAACCCATGAATGTAAGCTGTTCCAAGTCCTAGTTTTCCAGTTCTTTCTTCAATATGTAATTGTTCAGGAAATTCTGACTGTAGTTTTTTTACAATACCTGCTGTTCCATCAGGAGAACCATCATCTACAATTAGGATGTGGAAAACCTTATCCAAAGAAAAAACCTTACGAATTATCTTTTCGATATTCTCCTTTTCGTTATATGTTGGGATGATGATTAAACTATCTGACATGCTGCAAAAATAAGTAAACAGATTTATAAAATTGTTATTGTGCTGAACTTTTGATTTCTTCTACAACAGCAGGATCTAAAAGTGTGCTTGTATCTCCTAAATTCTGAGTATCTCCTTCAGCAATTTTTCTTAAAATTCGTCTCATAATTTTTCCAGAACGCGTTTTTGGCAAGCCACTTACAAATTGAATTTTATCCGCTTTTGCAATAGGACCTACATTCTTAGTTACTAAATCATTTATTTCTTTTTTAAGAGCATCTTCATTTTTTGGGGTGTTGTGGCAAATCACATAGGCATAAACACCATTACCTTTTATAGGATGAGGGAAGCCAACAATTGCTGTTTCACAAACATTTTCATGTTCATCCATTGCACTTTCAATTTCGGCAGTTCCTAAATTATGCCCTGAAACTATCAGCACATCATCTACCCTTCCTGTAATTCGGTACATTCCATTTTCATCTCTTAATGCTCCATCTCCTGTAAAATATTTATTCTTAAAAGTTGAAAAATAAGTTTCTTTAAACCTTTTATGATCACCATAAATTGTGCGTGCCATTGATGGCCAAGGGAATTTCATGCACAATCTTCCTTCTACAGAATTTCCTTTAATTTCTTCTCCTTTTTCATCAACTAAGCAGGGTTGAATTCCCGGAAGTGGGAGTGTTGCAAATGTTGGTTTTGATGGAGTAACACCAGCTAAATTTGATATCATAATCCCTCCTGTTTCAGTTTGCCACCATGTATCTACAATTGGACAATTTCCATTTCCAATTTCTTTATCATACCAATGCCAAGCATCTTCATTTATGGGCTCGCCAACTGTTCCCAAGACTTTTAATGATGATAAATCATAAGGTTTTACAAAGTCTAATCCTTTAGCTTCTAAAGCACGAATTGCAGTTGGTGCAGTGTAAAAAATGTTGACTTTATTTTCTTCTACAATTTTCCAAAATCTTCCAGCATTTGGGTAAGAGGGAACGCCTTCAAACATCATTGTTGTTGCTCCTGCTAAAAGTGGTCCGTAAACAATATATGAGTGTCCGGTAATCCAACCAATATCTGCTGTACACCAATAAATATCACCTTCATTATATTGAAAAACATTTCGGAAAGAATACTCAGTATAAATCATATATCCAGCAGTAGAATGCTGAATTCCTTTAGGTTTTCCTGTAGAGCCAGAGGTATATAAAATAAAGAGAGGATCTTCAGCATCCATTATTTCAATTGGGCAATCAGCATTAACTTTCTTTATTTCTTCTTTCCACCAAATATCCCTTCCACTTTGCATAGAGATTCTACTTTTAGTACGCTCTAATACTATGCATTTTTCTATTGATGGAGTAGATTTCATTGCTTCATCAGAAATATCTTTTAAGGGTGTGATTTTTGCTCCTCTAAACCCACCATCAGCAGTAATAAGAATGTTGCAAGTAGCATCATTTATTCTATCGGATAATGATTTTGCAGAAAATCCAGCAAATACAACTGAGTGAATTGCTCCAATTCTGGCACAAGCCAAAACTGCAATTGCCAATTCAGGAACCATTGGCATGTAAAGACAGATTCTATCTCCTTTTTTTGCCCCATTATTTTTTAAAACATTAGCGAATTCGCAAACCTCAGAATGCAATTCTTTATATGATAAATTCCTGCTTTGTTCATTAGGTTTGTTGGCAATCCATTTTATAGCTGTTTGTTCCCCTCTTTTTTCAAGGTGTCTATCCAGACAGTTTTCAGTTATATTCAATTCCCCTCCTTCAAACCATTTTATTTCTGGCTTGGTAAAATCCCAACTTAAAACTTTATCCCATTTTTTTTTCCAAGTGAAATTAGCAGCTTTTTCTTCCCAAAATTGCTCTGGATTTGAGATGCTTTTTGCATACTCTTTTTTGTACTCATCAAAGTTTGAAATATTTCTCTCCATATTATAAAATCTAATTTGTTCAAAGATAAAATTATTTTAATATAATGAAATAATTACTTGCATTTTTGTAGTTTAGCACCTCATTAAAAAAAAGAAATTATGAAAAAGACTTTACTATTATTAAGTATGTTATTTACAATCGGTTTAAATGCACAAATTGTTGATTGTAATGAATTATTCTTCTCGGAATATATAGAAGGACCTGGGAATAATAATGCAATTGAGATTTATAATCCAACAAATAGTCCCATTAACTTAAGCGGTTATACCATAAATAGATATTGGAATGGAGCTACTTCTGGCCCAGATATATGGCCTTTAAGCGGAACTCTAAATACTGGAGAAGCTATAGCAATTGGTAACGGACAAGTGGATTCTGTTTGGGTTTCTACTTATTGGTCTCTTCCAGTTGACCCTGTTTTTTATTCTGCTTGCGGACAACACGGAAGTGGCATTTATCCCACACCTTTTTATTTTAATGGTGATGATGCTATGACTTTAGAAAAGGCTGGGAATATTATCGATATATTTGGGAAAGTAGGAGAAGATCCAGGGCAAGCATGGACAGATGATGCGTCAGCTGGATATACGGATGCAAATGGAGGAACATGGTGGACTAAAAGACAAACATTAGTAAGAAAAGCAAGTGTAAAAAAAGGAGTTACTACTAATCCTATTTTGTTCAACCCTACTTTGGAATATGACTCCCTACCAGATGCAACTTATTCAGGAATGGGAACACATAGTTGCGATTGTAGTATTATTAGCTCAATAAATGAAACAAATGATATTTCTTACATTATGTATCCTAACCCTGCAAATCTTGGGGCTATTGTAACGGTTAATACAAATTCGAAAATTAAAAGAATTAAATTGATAAATATATTAGGGGAAGTTGTTTCTCGCCCATCAAGCAATAAAATTGAAACTGATAATTTAGCTAAAGGAACTTATATTGTAAATATTATATTTGAGGATGGCAGAGAAGTTGATAATAAATTAATTGTTGAGTAAGTAAACAATAAACAAATTTGAAATGCTGATGGAAACATCAGCATTTTTTTACGAATATTATGAAGAGAATAGCAGTTTTATTAGGAGGAATATTGATAGCATTTGGGGCTGTTGCTCAAACGAAAATTAGCGGTACAATTACTGATGCTAACACTGGTGAAGCATTAATTGGGGCCACAGTTATCTATGGAAAAGGAATGGGTACTGCTACTGATTTTGATGGGAATTATTCATTTAATATTCAGCCAGGTGAAAGAAGTTTAAAGGTTTCCTATGTTGGGTATAAAGAAATAAGTAAAACTATTACTGTAGGAGAAACTTCACAAACATTAAACTTTAAGTTGAAAACTGTTTTACTTAATGAAGTGCAAGTAGTTGCCGATATTGCTAGAGATAGAGAAACTCCAGTTGCATTTTCAACTATTCCTATGAAAAAAATTAGTGAAGAATTAGCTTCACAAGATATTCCAATGATACTCAATTCCACTCCTGGAGTTTATGCTACTCAAAGTGGAGGTGGTGATGGTGATGCTAGAATCACAATAAGAGGATTTAACCAAAGAAATGTTGCAGTAATGATTGATGGAATTCCTGTAAATGATATGGAAAACGGTTGGGTGTATTGGAGCAACTGGTTTGGATTAGATGCAGTAACTTCTAATATACAAGTGCAAAGAGGATTGGGAGCTTCAAAAATTGCGATTCCATCAGTTGGAGGGACTATGAATATTTTGACAAGAGGAATTGGAAATAAAGCAGGGGGGAGCATAAAACAATCGGTTGGAAGTTATGGAAAATTAAGAACATCACTAGGTTATAATTCTGGAAAGTTAGAAAATGGTTGGGGCTATACTTTGGCTGGTTCCTACAAAAAAGGAAATGGTTTTGTAGATGAAACTTGGAGTGAGGGGTTCTTTTATTATGCTAAAATTCAAAAATATTTAGGAAATCATATTTTGAGTTTATCAGCAATGGGGGCACCTCAAAAACACGGACAAAGGTCTTATAAAAGTGATATTGCAACTTATTGGAACAAAGCTCAGCAGATGTATAGAGCTGACTCTTTAAATGGAGAATTTAAAAGTATGGATTATTACTTTAAGGAGGCAATAAAATATAACAAACATTGGGGGCATTTAGACAGATGGACTTTGGATAATAATGGAGATACGATACATAATAGAGAAACACTAAATACAAAACAGAATTACTATCACAAACCTCAATTTTCATTAAGAGATTTTTGGACTGTAAACGATAAATTTTATGTTTCTAATATCTTATATGCTTCTATTGGGCATGGTGGAGGAACGGCTTTGAGTGGAAATACAAATAATTATGATACAGATGGGCAGTACAATTTGCAAGAGGCCTACAATACGAATGTAAATAATATAGATGCGCTTTATTCTGATTCACAAAATAAGGCAGGCACCTACCTTAGAAGCTCCATCAATAATCATTTTTGGTATGGAGGATTATCTACTCTTAATTATCAGGTATCTGATGAAATTTCACTTTCGGGAGGATTAGATATGCGCTATTATAAAGGGCAACATTACAGAGAAGTTTACGATTTATTAGGAGCTGACTATGCTATTGATGATGCAAATGGAATGCAAAATTCGCAAGTAAAAAAAGTGGGAGATGTAGTGGGTTATCATAATGATGGAATAGTAAAATGGTCTGGCATTTTTTCTCAAATGGAATACAGCAATGGAATGTTAAGTGCATTTTTTAATATTTCTGGCTCTAATTCTGCCTATAAAAGAATTGATTATTTTAAAAAGAAAGACTTGATCTTAGAGGACACTACTTATTTGGAGGCTTTAGGAACTTCAGTAGCAACAGAATTAGAATTTGATGAAAATGGAAATTTGATTGGCGCACATAAAACAATGGTGGAAGATACCATTTGGCATAATGGTAACTTCTATACAAGAAATTCTGAAGAAGCAAAATTGGCTGAAACTTCTTGGAAATGGATTAGAGGATTTACCATAAAAACAGGTGCAAATGTAAATTTGGATGAATACAATAATGTGTTTTTTAATGTGGGTTATATTTCCAAAGCACCAAGATTTAATAATGTGTATGATTATAGTAATCAACTTTTTAGAGATATCCGCAATGAACAAGTAAAGGCAGTTGAAGGAGGTTATTCATATCGTTCCTCCTTACTTTCGGCTAATATAAATGGCTATTATACTATTTGGGAAAATAAACCTTCAAATGGCGGAGTAACAGTTATGGTTGATGATGTGCCTTTTAAAGCAAATATAAATGGAATGAATGCTTTACATAAAGGAGTAGAAATGGATGTGGCTTTGAAAATTAATCGGCAAATTAGTGTAGAAGGATTGCTTTCATTGGGCGATTGGAGATGGACTTCTTCTGATACAGCTCGTTTTTTAGATGATGACAACAATCCTGTAATGATAAATGATACAACAGAATTAATAGCCCCATTTGATGCCAAAGGAGTGCATGTTGGTGATGCTGCACAAACTCAGTATGGCTTAAGTATAAGATATGAGCCTAACCATAATTCTTACATCAAATTAAGAGGTACCTATTTTGCTGATTACTATGCTGATTTTGATCCATTGTCGTTAAATGGAGATAATGCCGGTAGAGAAAGCTGGAAAATCCCAGCATATCAATTAGTAGATTTACATGCGGGATACAAGTTCAAGATATTTGATGATAAGAAACTAGATATTAAATTTAGCATACTTAATTTGTTCAATGAAACTTATATTTCTGATGCCCAGAATAATGATCCTTTTAATGCAAGCTATCAAGATTTTGATGCAAAATCTGCTGGAGTATTTTTTGGCTTAGGCAGAAGGTTTAGTTTGTCAGCAAGATTCAATTTTTAAATAATTAATAAATAAATAAAATGAAAAAGACAACAACATTAATTTTTACAACTCTACTAAGTTTAGTAGGATTTGCACAAGATATTGCAACTGCAAGAGCACAAGGAATTGGATCAACAGTAACTATTACAGGTATAGTAACTAATGGGGATGAATTAGGTCCTATTAGATATATTGAGGATGCAACAGCTGGTTTGGCTTTGTATGATCCAACTGCTTTATCTGGGCTGCAAAGAGGAGATGAAGTAACGGTTTCAGGAACATTAAAAGATTACAATGGACTCTTAGAGATGGATCCAGTAAATTCCAATACCACTAATTCAACAGGAAACTCCGTAATCCCACAAGTGGTTACACCTATTCAAATTGGAGAAAACACAGAATCGGAACTAGTACAAATTGATAATGTAATTTTTAATAGTGGGGGTTCGCTTTTTACTGTGGGGACTCATGATTTCACATCAAATGGAGAAACAGGAAAAGTGTATATAAGGACAGGAAGTCCATTAGAAAACGCATTAATTCCAATGGGTCTTGTTACACTTGTTGGGATTTCATCACAATATACTTTTTCAGTTCCGGCTAATGATGGCTATCAAATTCTTCCAAGGGATTCTGCTGATATTATTCAAACTGGGGCTTTGATTTTCACCTCTGCTGTGGTGCAATCTAATATTACAACAACAAGTTTTGATTTGAGTTGGAGTGTTTCAGATTCTTCCAGTACAAATTGTAATTACGGGACTACTACTGCTTTAGGAACTGCTATAAATAATGGTGGAAACACGCTAACACATACTTTGAATTTAACAGGACTTTCTCCTGCTACTTTTTATCATGTGGAATGCTTTTCTATAAACGGAACGGATACTGCTTTCTCAAATATTGGAATTTATGCTACTGCATCCAATTCATCAGGAGTTATTCGTCCTTATTTTAATCATTCAGTGGATGTGTCAGTTTCAACTGGGGTGGATGCTCAAAATATTACAACTTATTTTAACGATACCATTAAAGCGTATATGGATTTAGCACAAAACACACTGGATATTTGTGTGTATAATGCTTCTGATGCAACTATTGCTACTGCCATAAATGATGCCTATAATAGAGGAGTTACAGTTCGATATATTGCAGATGATGATGTAACAAATATTATGTTAAATAGTTTAGATCCGAATATTCCAATTGTCTATCGCGACCCTGCATTGTCTGGAATTATGCACAATAAATTTATTATTGTGGATGCAAATTCTACTAATAATTCTTGGGTTTTAGGTGGCTCAACAAACTGGACAAATCCTACTAATCTGTTTAATGATTATAATAATATCATCTTCATTCAGGATGAGGCAATTGCTAAGGCATATACTTTAGAGTTTGAAGAAATGTGGGCAGGAACTTTTGGAGAAAACAAGGTAGATAATACACCCCATAAATTTGTAGTTGGCGGGAAAGATGTTGAAGTGTATTTTTCTCCTTCTGATCAAACAACATCTAAAATTTTAGAGGTAATAAATAATGTAGATTATACTTTTGAGTTCGGACTTTTAGGCTTTACTCGAAATGATTTAGGGCAAGCAGTAATTGATAAAAACACTCAATTTGGAGTAAATATCAGAGGAATAATAGAGGACGAGAACACAACAGGAAGTGAGTTTGCTAATCTTCAATCAAATGGTGTAAATGTAAAATCTCACATGGGAGTTACTTATTCTTTGCACCATAAATATGCTATTGCAGATGCTGATGTTGTTGCCTCAGACCCTACAGTTTTAACAGGTTCGCATAATTGGAGCAATAATGCTGAAAATAATTCTGATGAAAATACTTTAATAATTCATGATGCTACTATTGCTAATATCTATTTACAAGAATTTACTGAGCGTTTTAATGAATTAGGAACTACTAATATTGATGATTTAATTGAAATAGAAATTTCAGTTTTCCCAAATCCTTCTACTGGAATTGTAACTGTAAAAACGGATTTAGCAATTGAGAAAATAAACTTGTATGCAGTTGATGGAAAATTACTGAATACGACACAAGAATCAGTTATTCAAATTGATACAAAAGGAATTTATTTTATAAAAATCATTACACAGCAAGGACATATTGTAAAAAGAGTAGTAGTAAATTAGTATATTTCTGCTAAAAACAAACACTTTTATTTTTCTTTATAAATTCCTATATATCAAATAGAAAGGAGTAGTTTTGCACAAATTTTTTGACCATGACATTTTCAGATATAGGATTAGATAAAAGTATTCAAAAAGCCATCTCCGATTTAGGATTTGAGCAGCCAACCCCTATCCAACAGGAGAGTATTCCTTTTTTACTTGCAGAGGAGAACGACCTTATTGCGCTAGCACAAACCGGAACCGGGAAAACAGCTGCTTTTGGCTTGCCAATAATTCAGAAAATTGAAACAGATAGTAAGCAAACACAAGCTATTATTTTATGTCCAACAAGGGAGCTTTGTTTACAAATAACAAAGGATATGGGAACCTATGCAAAATATACAAAGGGGCTAAAAATTACAGCTGTTTATGGAGGAACAAACATTCAAACACAAATAAAAGCACTCAATTCTGGCAGTCAGATTGTAGTAGGAACTCCTGGTAGAGTAATTGATTTAATCAAAAGAAAAAAACTAAAACTTGGGCATATTGAGTATGTAGTATTAGATGAAGCAGATGAAATGCTCAATATGGGATTTAAAGAAGATTTAGACACTATTTTAGCAGAAACGCCAGAGGAAAAAAGAACACTTCTTTTTTCAGCAACCATGCCAAAAGAAGTAATGCGTATTACCAAAAATTATATGTTCAGTCCCAAAACTATTGAAGTAGCTGGTAGGAATGAGGGAGCAAAAAATGTAGAACATCATTATTATATGGTAAATGCTCGTGATAGGTATAAAGCCCTTAGAAGAATATGTGATGTAAATCCTGATATTTACGGTATTGTTTTTTGTAGAACGCGTAGAGAAACAAAAGATGTTGCCGATAAATTAATGCAAGATGGTTATAATGCAGATGCTTTACATGGCGATTTATCACAATCGCAAAGAGACCATGTAATGGGAAGGTTCAGAAAGAGAAATTTGCAAATGTTGGTGGCCACTGATGTGGCAGCAAGAGGAATTGATATTGATGATTTAACACACATCATAAATTACAATTTACCGGATGATTTAGAAGTTTATGTTCACCGATCAGGTAGAACAGGCAGGGCTGGTAAAAATGGGATTTCTATTATTATTTCACATTCTAGAGAAAGAAGAAAGTTGCAAGCCATTAGTAAAATGCTGAAAAAAGATTTGATTCTGAAACAAGTTCCTGATGGAGAGGAAATTTGTGCAATACAATTACTTACCCTTATTGATAAAGTAGTAAAAACAGATGTAAATGATCAAATTGAAAAATACATTCCTATTATTGAAGAAAAGTTAGCACATTTGGACAAAGAAGAGCTTCTAAAACATTTTGTTTCAGCAGAATTTAATCGTTTTCTTTCCTTCTATAAAAATGCCCCTGATTTGAACATCAGTGCAAATAGCAAAAATGAAAGAGGCAGAAAAAATGAGAGAAGGAAAAGTGAGAGAAGAGAGAAAAAAGGAGGAAGTACAGGGCATGCGGAAAAAGGTTATACTCGTTTCTTTATCAATTTAGGGAAATTGCAAAACTTGGAAACCCACAACCTAATTGGGCTTATCAACGAATACACTCGCCAAAGGAATATTCCTATTGGGAAGATTGACATTTTGCGTAAGTTTTCCTTTTTTGAAGTGGATAGCAATCATGAGCAAGATGTATTAGCTGGATTGGCAAATGCCAATTGGAATGGCAATAGAGTATCAGTGGAAATTTCCAAACCACCAACTTCTAAAGGGGCTGATTTCAAAAGAAAATTATCTGGAAGTGGAAGAAAAAGATTTGATGCAAAAAGAAAAAGCAGTAGCAGTAATAAAAGAAAGAGTAGCCCAAGAAGGGGTGGTGGAGAAGGCTCTTTCAAAGACAAATTTAAGGCCAGTACAAAAAGAAAAAAGCGTTAAGATTTTTTTCCTGCTATAAAATCTTTCAAATAAAAGGGTTCAAAATAAGCTACATCTTCAAAATCTTTATTGGTATATTTTTGATTAGCCAAAACAATCATATCTTTTGAGTTTGGATAGATTCCATCCAAAAATTTAGCATTTTTATGCTTTATTATTCCTTTACATTTTTCTGCCCCATCACCAAAAAACAAAACCTTTTCTTCTAACTCCTTTTGGTAAGACTCATTATCAATAATATCGGCTTGCACACCTCTAATTTTCTTATTATTTTTATCATAAAACGCATTATAAACCTCCATCCTACGCGCATCAATCATTGGGCAATACAAATCTGATTTTTCTTTTTTAGCCATTCCAAAAGCCATTGCTTTTAGGGTAGAAACAGAAATAAGTGGAACATCTAGAGCAAAACAAAGCCCCTTTGCAGTAGAGGTGCCAATACGCAAACCAGTATAAGAACCAGGGCCTTTGCTCACGGCAACTGCATCTAAATCCTGCATGATAAAATCTTGATTTTTGAATAATTCTGTAATAAAAACAGTGAGCTTTTCAGCATGAGAATATTGCTCATTGACCTCATGTTTTGTAGCAATAATTTTATTCTCAGAAGATAATGAAACTGAACAACTTTTTGTTGCTGTTTCTATAAGCAGAATAAGAGCCATTTATTTGTTTTAGTTTACCTTCACGCTAAATCCTGACTTTCTATTTTTACCATCTTTTTCCTCCTCTATGCTTTCTACTTTTGTGCCATCTTTTAGTGTTTTTGAAATCAAAGTGTATGGACCTGTTATCACCACATCACTATCTGATATACCTTCTAATACCTGAATAAAGTTATCATTCTGAATGCCTGTTTTTACAATCGTAAAATTAGCCATTTCATTTTCAAATAAGAAAACACATTCTACCTTTTTATTGTCTCCATTTTTTGCTGTGTCTTTTCTTGTAGTTACTGCTTGAATTGGAACTGAAATTACATTTTTTTCTAAGTTGGTTTGCACTTCAACAGATGCCGTCATGCCAGGACGAAACATGGTCTTATCCAATATCCTAATCTTTACTTCAAAATTAGTGACTTGATCGGCACTTACTCCACTTACATTGGCAGAATTTGCAATTTCAGTTACAATTCCTTTAAATTCTTCTCCTAAAAAAGCATCTACTTCAATAAGGGAAGTATCGCCAAGATGAACACGAACAATATCGTTTTCGTTTACTTCCACGGCCACCTCCATAGCACTTAAATTAGCCAAACGCATCAGCTCAGTTCCTGACATTTGCCCAGTACCAACCACCCTTTCGCCAAGTTCAACATTTAGCCTAGAAATAGTTCCATCCACTGGTGCGTAAATAGAAGTTTTATCTAAATTTTCTTCCGCCTCATTTAAAGATGCCTCTGCGCTACTTACTGCATACTCTGAACTTTCCACATTTAGCTCAGCCACTTTATAAGCTGCTTCAATTTGCTCAAATTCTGATAAGGAAATTGCATCTTGATTGTAGAGTCGTTTGTTTCTATTAAACTTTGCCTTACTTTCAGTTAGTTGTGCATTGGATTTTGCCAAATTTGCTTTTGCGGTATTTACAGATGCCTTACTTCTTTCCAAAATAGATTTGTAAATATCAGGTTTTATTTTCAGAAGTAAATCTCCTTTTTCTACCCTATCTCCTTCTTTAATGAGCAGTTCTACAATTTCTCCTGAAACATCTGGGGAAATTTTCACTTCTACTTCTGGCTGTATTTTTCCACTTGCTGAAACAGTTTCTATAATGCTTCTTCTTTCTACTTTTTCTGTTTTTACTTGCAGAATTTCCTCTGTTTTAATAAGCCCTGTTAGTGAACTAATTAGCATAATAAATGCCAAAACAAAAATGCCAATTCCTAATTTTTTAAGTTTAGAGATTTTCTTTTTTTTACCAAAAAAATAAAAAATGGAAGCAATAATGGATAAGACGAAAAATATTTTCATAACTATAAGGTTAAAGGTTTTCCTAGGAAGAAATCAAGGATTTTAATTTTAAATAAATAATCATATTTGGATTGTAATAAATCGGACTCTGCTTTTATGAGTTTGTTTTTTGCATCATTATAATCATACACATTTAGCATGCCCTCATTAAATTTTTGCTCATTATAACTAAATGATTCTTGTAGCGCTTCTACCGATTTTTTAGCAAACTCATATTGTTTTTCGGCAGCAATTACATCTGCTCTTACTTGTTCGACTTGTTTCCTTAGTTGATTTTTTGTTTTTTGCAAATCATTTTTGGCACTCATTACGCCAATTTTAGCATTTGCAATGGATGAGTTTGTCATCCAACCATTAAACAAAGGAATGCTAAGTGAAAAAGAAAGAGATTGGGAAAAATTGTCTTTCAATTGCTGGTTGAAAGGTGTAATTTCAGAAGCGTAATCATATACTGGAATTAATACATTCTCCCCTGAAATTTCAGTTTGATAACCAGATGGGAACATGCCCAAAGAATCAATTCCTGTAATTCTTGTTCTTGCATCAGAATAGCCAGAACCCATTGAGCCGTTAAGCGTAATCCTTGGGCTTCTTTCACCTCTTGAAATAGCTAAGGATTTATTGCTACTTTTTAATCTGTACTCTGCACTTTTTACATTTGGGAACACCTGCTTTGCGGCATTATAAATCTCCTCTGTACTTGGTATTTTGTTTTGTTTTGGCAATGAAATAGCTGGGACGACTATTTCAAAATGAATATTTTCCTTAATTTCTAATAATTGTTTTATGTTTAGAATCGCTATTTCTTTTTGACTTTTTGCTTTTACTAATTGTAAGTTTTCAGAGGCTACCTGAGATCTGCTTTCTAATAGCGAACCCTTTGCTAATTGCCCTTCATTTACCAATTTACGAATTCTTTCCTCTTGCTCAATAGAAATAGCTAATTGTTTTTGGGCTATAATTACTAACTCTTTATTAAAAAGCAGTTGTAAAAAATCGGTAGCCACAGTTATTGAAATATCATTTATAACTTTCTTAATATCATATTGTTTTGCCATATACTCATAATTATCTCGCTTTACTTTATTCAAGTTTTGGAAACCACTAAAAAGAGTAACAGAAGATGAAAGAGAAAAATTATTTGTTTTTACATTTAAATCGGAAAACTCATTAGTAAAAGGATCAACTGTTCTGCCATAATTATAAGCTTGAGAACTACCTCCATTTAAAGATGGTAATAATGAAAGTTTGGATTGAAGCAGTTGTTGCTCAGAAGAGAGAACAGAAAGTTTAACTTGTTTTATATCTAAATTTTCCTCTTTTGCCCTATTAATACACTCTTGCAGAGTCCAGCTTTTTTGAGAGTATATATTTAAAGAGTGTAAAACTACTATTAAAAAAACAGCATATTTTTTTATTTCAAATTTTATGTATCGCAAATTTAAGAAGATTTTATTTTTTTTGGTTATTTGTAAGAATGCTAAAAATCATAGTAATGATTAAATAAATCTGTTTTTAAACTAATGGTGTAGAACATTGTGTTTGTTTCATCTATTTCATTCAAAAAATTGCGCTTTGTAATTCCTAAATCAATCTTAAAATTTGTTGATGGATTAATAATGTAGCCCACATTTAATTGAAAATAATTTATATTAGTAAGATTTCCTTGATACATTTTCATTCCAAATTCATCCAATACTCCATCATTATTTCTATCTGGTCTTCCTATACCTACATGCTGTACACCTGATTCTTCAGCAAAGTTTCCAGTGGACATATACAAATCATTTCCATAAGAAGTTTTATCATTTAATATTTTACCTCCGTATTTTGCAATCATCAGTTGTGCTCTTGCCACCCATCTATCTTTTCTGTAATTTATAATCAAAAGTTTTTCTGAAAAGTTGGCACCAAGTGGATGTGCAAGCGGTTGATTATAATGTGCGTAATTCTGCATAGGATTATGATGAGCATAGGTATAAGGCCGTACCAAATTGTATTCTGTTTGTAGGGTTAAGTTTTTTAAACCAAATACATCATGCATTTTTGCGCCAATTTGATAACCATATTTTGAGCCAAACCAATCATCACCTGATTTCATTTCATCTAAACTAAATTCATCTAGAACAAATTGTCCATAAAGGGAAGATTTAAAAGGTAATTTGTATTTCATATTTATCCCAACAAGTGCATTGTCAGGGGAATTTATAGAAAACTCCAAAGGGCGAAATAGTGCAATGGGATTGAGATAATTCACATCAAAACCTCTAGCTCCTGGAGCGTGATTTGCTCTCCATATTACAGATTCAAAAATACTAATTGTTAAATTGGAATTTACATTTACACTTAAATAATGGGCCGACATATATTTTTTGGCATAGCCCAATTGATCATAATTATCAAGTCCATTATTTTCAAAATAATTAATGTCTTGCATTTCTGCATAAAGGTTAGTGTATTGCAGCTTCCAAAAGGAAGTTTGTATGCGTAAAAAAGGATAGTTAAAAGCATTATCCGAGAGCAAAAGCGAACGATAACCATTTCCAATAAAATGTTTTCCGTGCCCAAATTGAACTGTAAAATGCTTGGCTGGTTTTATAGCCACATAGCCAGAAGCCATAGCATAATCAAATCCTGTTGATTTGAAATCTCTTGCGTATCCCTGCCCTGGAACTACTTTATTTATTCTAATAGAAGAATCTATATAGTTTGGAAATATCGCTTGATTTTCAGCAAAAGAAGAATAAAAAGAAACGGATTTCCCTATATCTCCTTCAATAATAAAACCTCTAGTATTGGTAAAAGTATTTGTGCCACTAACTGTTTCTTTTCCTTTTGAAAAGTGTATAATTGGAGAAGCAGTAATATTAAAATCTTCTCCTTTAATTATAATAAGGTGCTCTGAAAATAATTTTCGCTTGTACCAATTATTCCAATTATTTGGGAATTTATAATTTAGTAAAGAATCTAAATTTACTTTTTTATTTACGGAAGATTTTATTAGCGGTTTAAAAGAAGTATGAATGTTTGTTTCCATAATTTCTTTTTCATAAATCAAATTTGCTTCATGGTTAAGAGGTAAATTGCTATGCTGAGAAAACAAGCTAAAATAAGCTCCAAAAAAGGCACTAAAAAATAATAATCTATGCATTATTCTTGTTTCTTCTTCTTAGAATAATAAATGGGATTGACATTGCTAAATATGCGATAAGTGCCAAAATAGTTATTGCATAATTAATATTTATATCTAGTAATAACAAAGAAATAAGTATCATAACTATACTTGCAATATAAATTATTATTGCTGTCTGCTTATGTGAAAATCCTAAATCTAGTAAAGCATGATGAATATGATTTCTATCTGCATAAAGTGGAGATTTCCCTCTTACTAATCGTAAAATAAAAACTCTCAAAGAATCAAATAAAGGAACTGCTAAAATAGAAATTGCCATAAGTGGTCCTTTATTTACATAGCTAATTTCTTCAGAAATAATACCTGTTTTTATAAGATCAATAGCTAATACTGCAAGTGTAAAACCAACTACTAATGAACCAGTATCTCCCATAAAAATTTTGGCTGGATGAAAATTATATTTTAGGTATGCCAAAAGAGTTCCTGTTAATGAAAAAGAAAGAATTGTCATTTCGTAATGAGCTGCCATAAAAGTAAAAAAACCAAAAGCTACAGATGCAATAATACCAATTCCTGCAGCTAATCCATCAATTCCATCAATTAAATTGTAAGCATTAGTAATAACTACAACTGTAAAAATTGTAAATATTAAACTTATCCAAGAAGGTAGTTCAAATACTCCCCAAACACCATGCATATTTGTAATTTCAAAATCGGCTAAATAAACTATTATTAGGATAGCTACTAGTTGTCCAATCATTTTTCTTGTAGGGCTAAGCGATAAGAGGTCATCAATAATTCCCACAAAAAATATTATAATAAGTGCTGAAAGTACAAATTGAATATTCTCATTATCCTTTATGCCAATCCCCCAAAAAAGAAGTGCGAAAGCTATACCTGAAAAAATACCAATGCCTCCAAAAACAGGGATTCTTTTTTCATGTGAAGCACGCTCACCAGGATTATCGTAAAGGCGTCTGCTTTCAGCAAACTGAATTATTTTAGGAATTACCAAATAAGTAATAAGTAGGGAGGTAAAAAATCCAAAAAAGATATTAATTACTATTTGATCCAATTCCCTTATCTTTTTGAGTTGTTTTTTAATCCTTCTATATCAGATTCAACCATTATTTTGCATAAATTTTCAATAGTAGTTTTTGGTTTCCAGCCAAGTAGCTTTTCTGCTTTTGCTGGGTTGCCAATTAAAGCATCTACTTCTGCTAATCTATAATACTTTTCACAAACCCTAACTATCGTTTTCCCTGATTGTTTATCAATTCCTTTTTCTTTTTTTCCAACTCCTTCCCACTGAATTTCTTTGCCTATTGTGGCAAATGCTAACTCAGTAAATTCTCTAACAGTAGCAGCTCTATTGGTTGCCAAAACAAAAGTATCGGAAACATCATGTTGCATCATTCTATACATTCCTTCTACAAATTCTGGGGCATACCCCCAATCTCTGCTTGCATCCAAATTGCCCAATTCTATACAATTACCTTCACCAGCATTTATTCTCGCAACTCCATCTGTTATTTTTCTGGTTACAAATTCTAATCCTCTAAGCGGAGATTCATGATTAAAAAGTATTCCACTGCAAGCAAAAATATTATAAGATTCTCGATAATTCTGTGTCATCCAATGAGCATATAATTTTGAAACCCCATAAGGGCTTCTAGGGTAAAAAGGGGTTGTTTCTTTTTGTGGGATTTCTTGCACTTTTCCGTAAAGTTCAGAAGTAGAGGCTTGATAAAACTTTATGTTTTTATCCACAATTCGGATGGCTTCAAGAAGATGTGTAACTCCAATTCCTGTAATCATACTTGTTGCAATTGGCTGATCAAAAGATACATGAACAAAACTTTGAGCTGCCAAATTATAAATTTCATCTGGTCTAATTTCAGAAACCATTCTTATTGTACTAGAGGCATCAATTAAATCGTGTTCTATTAATATAAGATTCGGATTTTCCTTAATTCCTAAATACTCAATACGCCAAAAGTTTTGCGAACTTGTTCTTCTATAGGCTCCATAAACCTTATAGTTTTTAGCTAGTAAAAATTGGGCTAAGTAAGCACCATCCTGCCCTGTTATTCCAGTTATAATTGCTTTTTTCATTAAAGGAGGTTACTTGTTTTAGGTGTAAAAATACTCATAAATAATTTAATGGGCTATTATTTGCTCTGTCCAATTATATAAAGTGAATATATTATCTACTTTTATAGTATTTAACCCCATAGTTTTTCCTGCTACAATATCAGAAGGAGAATCGCCAATTAAATATGATTTTTTTATTCTGATTTCAGGAAAATCTTTAATTGCATTTTCAATCATTCCTGTTTTTGGTTTTCGGCAATTACATTTGCTTTTTTCTAAATGAGGGCAAAAATAAATTTTATCAATTTTTCCACCCACTTGCTGAATATTTTCTATCATAGTTTGATGTAAAATAATCAAATCGTTTTCGCTCATTATACCTTTGCTAATTCCTTGCTGATTAGTGATGATGATGATTCTATTAAACAATTGGCTTAATATTTTTATTGCAATTAATGCCTGTGGCATAAACTCAAATTCTTGCCAATTTCTCACATATCTTCCTTCCAATTTTTTATTTATAACACCATCTCTATCTAAAAAAAGTGTATCAAAACTTGAGTTTTCCACTAGAATAATTCTTCTTCAATTAATTGGCAAATTATATGCCCTATAAGAATGTGTGCTTCTTGAATTCTTGGCGTATCACTTGAAGGAACTCTAATTATGATATCGCAAATACCCTTCATTTTTCCTCCATCTTCTCCTGTAAATCCTATTGTTATCATATCCATTTCTTTAGCTTTTTGCATAGCTTTTACCACATTTGGCGAATTCCCAGAAGTAGAAATCCCAAGTAAAACATCTTCTTTTCTTCCTGCTGCCTCTGTCATTCTAGCATAAGTTTCTTCATAGCCATAATCATTGGCAACAGCTGTAATATATGAAGAATTTACATGAAGAGCCTCTGCATAAAGGGGTTTTCTATCCTTATAAAATCTACCGCTAAGTTCTGCTGCAATATGTTGTGCATCTGAAGCAGAACCACCATTACCGCACAATAGCATCTTTTTGTCATTTCGAAAAGCATCAATGCAAACTTTTACAATTTGCTCAATAGTTTGTAACAAATTCTCATCCTTTAATATAGTGCTAAAATTTTCTTTTGATTTTTGTATGCAATTTGAAATTCTATTTATCATCTTTATTTGGTTTTTGGCTAAAATACAAAATTATAATGTTTGATAAGCATCTTTAGTTTTCTTCCCAATTTCCTCCCAACTATATTTTGTTTTAATTAGTTCCGCTCCATTTTTCCTTACTCTTTCCAATTGCTTTTCATCACTTAAAACACTATTAATTTTATCTGCCAAAGAAGTGGGGTTTTCACTTTCAAATAAAAAGCCATTTTCATTGTCTTTTAGAATCTCTTTTAGAGGCGGAAGATTGGAAGTAAGTACTCCTTTTTCAAAACTAAGGGTCATCATTAACACTCCACTTTGGTATATTTTTTTGTAAGGCAAAACTACCAAATCTGATGCGCAATAATAATGAGGAACATCTTTATTTTCTATAAATTTAGTATGTAATAAACAGTACTCTTGTAAATCATTTTCTTTAATTATTTTTTGATATGGTGAAAAATCATTTTCCCATACCCTTCCTGCAATTACAAGTAAAACATCTGGATTTTTTTCAATTACTGATTTTAAAGAGTTTAATAATATTTCTAATCCTTTTACTTTTTTTATCATCCCAAAAAAGAGTAATATTTTTTTATTTAATGGGATTTTTAATCTGTTTCTTGATGCTATTTTATCGTTTTGAATGCTTATAAATGGGATGTAATTTCCATGAGGAATAATTCTTATTTTTTTAGTATCAATCTTGCTTAATTTCAAGATTTCTATTTTGGAAAATTCATTATGTGTTAAAACCAAATCTGTTAATTTGTAAATCCAAGTTATTAAAATAGAATTTTCATTTTTACTAGCAAAACTATTCACATCATGAATCGTAAGCACTACTTTTCCCCATAGGATCTTTACTAAACACACATTAAAAAAGATAAAAATATTTGTATAAAAAATATGAAAATGAAATACAGAACAACCCATAATTCGAGCATGAAAAACAGACCGAATACTTCCTAAAATATATTTAATTCCATTTAATAATTTGAACTTACTAGAAAATAGAAAACCGTAAAATTGATAAAATTCAAGTCCTGAAATCTTAGGATTGTCCGTTTCTTTATTGGTATATAAACTCACATCAACCCCAATATTTGTTAAGCCCTGTGCTTGTCCAAAAAGATAAAAATGATGTGAACTTCCATGTGCCCCTAAGGGGTCTATTATTGCTACTTTTCTTTTCATAATTTTAGGAAACAAATATAAAATCTTTTCATAGACAAACAAATTTATATATTTGCCACAAAGATGGAAATAAAAACAATATAACATTCGACTAAATAAGCTAAATGCTATTTAACTCCTTACAATTCCTGATTTTCTTTCCTATTGTGGTAAGTATTTTCTTTTTGTTGCCGCAAAAAAGAAGGTGGATATTATTACTGATTGCTTCCTATTATTTTTATATGTGTTGGAAAGTGGAGTATATTGTTTTGATTATTGCATCTACGCTAATTGATTATTATGTTGCTAAACAAATGGCTGCATTAACTAAAAAAGCCAAAAGAAAAAAATGGCTACTTATTAGTTTGTTCTCAAATCTTGGCATTCTATTTGGCTTTAAATATTTTAATTTTATAAACGAAAATGTACAAGCCATTTTCGATAACTTTAATATTTTTTATGGAGTCCCTACTTTTGATATTTTACTTCCTGTGGGGATTTCATTTTATACTTTTCAAACCTTGAGTTATACCATAGATGTATATAATGGAAAAACCCCAGTACAAAATCATTTAGGAATTTTTGCGGTATATGTGTCCTTTTTCCCTCAACTGGTTGCAGGCCCTATAGAAAGATCAAATCATTTACTACCACAATTTTTTGTTGAGCATAAGTTTAGTTACGATAGAGTGAAATTCGGGTTACAACAAATGTTATGGGGGTTTTTTAAAAAAGTAGTTATTGCTGATAGGTTAGCAATTGTAGTTGATGGTGTTTATAATAATTTAGATAATTATTCGGGATTCTCACTTCTTGTAGCAACTCTATTTTTTACTTTTCAGATTTATTGCGATTTTTCTGGATATTCAGATATTGCAATTGGCTCAGCAAGAGTAATGGGTTTTGAATTAATGGATAATTTTAAGCGTCCTTATTTTTCAAAATCAATTTCAGAATTTTGGCAAAGATGGCATATTTCTCTTTCAACTTGGTTCAGAGATTATTTGTATATTCCACTTGGAGGAAATAGGGTTGTAAAGTGGCGGTGGTATTATAATTTATTTATTACCTTTTTGGTAAGTGGGTTTTGGCATGGTGCTAATTGGACTTTTATTGTGTGGGGGGCACTGCATGGTACTTATCTAATTATGGCTATTGGTTTAAGAAAACCTAAACAATATATTCTTGATTTATTTAAACTAAACAACACTTATGCTCATAAAACATATCAAGTAGGGTTTACTTTTTCTTTAGCTGTTTTTGCTTGGATTTTTTTTAGGGCAAATAATATTTCGGATGCCTTTTATGTAATTAGTAATATCTTTTCTGATATTGGCGATTATACTAATTTATCGTTAATGAAACTAAAACTAAGAGGGCTTGGGGTGAGTCAAAATGATATGTTAATTTCATTTGGATTAATTGTATTTATGGAACTCTATAATTTATACGAAAGAAGTGGGTGTGTTTGGAAAAAATTGGGAAATAAACCAAAATGGATAAGATGGGGAGTTTATTATATTCTGATTTTTGGCATTTTATTTTTAGCACCTTATTCTAGAGTTAGTAACTTTATTTATTTTCAATTTTAGATGAACAAAGAAGTGAAAATATTAGTGAAAAAAGGGAGTGTTTTTATACTGCCAATAATAGCTTGGATTTGCATTGTGATTGCAATAGACCCTTTCAATTATTTTAATGTATCTGATATAATTTCTGAAAAATCTAAAAAACAATCTGCTCAAAAATTAAACTCCCTTCTTTATAATGCAATTAATTTTAAAAACAATCCAACTAATAGTATAATTATTGGTGATTCAAGAATTAGAAAATTGCCAAATAAAAGAATTAAAGAGCTAACAGGAGATGATTATTACACTCTGCATTCTAATGCTGCAAAACTCAATGAAATAATTGATTTGTTTTGGTTGGCAAATGACTATTCTCAATTAGAAAATGTGATAATAGGCATCAACTTTAACTTATATAACGAATATGCATATTCAAATAGAGTTGCTGATGTGAAAGAATTAATTTACAATCCTTTTATATATATCTTTAATTGGAATATTGCAGAAACCATTTATTTAGCATTAAAGAATGAATTTTTTGGAAAAGCAAAAAAGCAAAAAAAAGATAGAGATAAGTTTTGGAAACATACAATTTCAACTGTTGCTAAAAATCATTATTCAAAATGGAAATATCCTAAAACTTTGCTTTCTGAACTTTCAGAAATTGATGCATATTGCAAAGAAAAAAACATTAAACTCACTTTATTAATTGTGCCGCATCATAAAGAATTTCATGATAGATTAGTTGAATTTGGTTTGACAGAAGAAGAAGAAAGTTTCAAAAATGAAATAAGTAGATTTGGAACTACTATTGACTATAACTTTCCAAATACAATTACTAATTGTAAGGAATGTTTTGGAGATCCTATACATACAACCGATTCTATAAGTAGAATAATTGTGGAGGATTTATTCTCAGATTCATTAATAATAGGTAAGCTGTTACAATAACAATCCTTCAAAATAGGACTTATTTATAAGCCAAAAAGTAGAACTATTTTTTCTTATTTTAGGATTTACTAAAATCCGAATATTGTTTTTAAAGAATAGCAAGCAGATAAAACAGTAAGCATAAAGTCCTCCTATTTTTTTTAAGAAATAGATGTGATTTCTGGTAGTTTGCTTTAAGAAAAAATTTCCTCTATAAGTTCTCTTTTTTTCTGTTTTGAATGACTTTGTTAAACTCCCTACTTTATGAAAAAAGCTAATGTTTGGGGCATAATACATTTTATGTTTTCCATTTTTGAAAATCCTATACGAAAAATCGGTGTCATCAAAATAGACAAAATATTTTTCGTCCATGAAACCAATATCTTCAAAAATTTCTTTTTTAGCTAAAAGGCAGCAAGTTGGGGCGTACTCAATCTTCTTAATTTCATCATATTGTCCTGTGTCAATTTCTTCCATTCCTCTATGCAATGGCAAAAATCCTTTACTTTTTACAAACCAACTTCCTGCATACCAAATTTTTTTCGGATTATCAAAATACATCATCTTTGGAGTTACCAAACTACAGTTTTTCTCATTCTGAACCTTTAATAATTTGCTTATCATTTCCCTTTCAAATTCCACATCATTATTGATAATAAGCACTTGATCACAACCATCTTCTATGGCTTTTTTTATACCCTGATTATTTGCTTTAGCTACTCCATAATTACTTTTATTTTTTATTATAATCAATCTTGAATCTTGCTCTTTTTCTAATACAGATAAGGTGTTATCAGTTGACGCATTATCAATAACATATAGCACAATATTGTTATGAGATTGCTTCCAAACACAATCTAAGAATGGTTTCAACACATCATCAGAATTATATGTTATTGTTACCAAACCTATTTTTTCCATCTTGATAAGTCTTCTGATAATAATGTTTCTAAAAGAGAAATGTCTTGTGCAAATATTTGATTTATTTCAGCTCTAAGCTTTAGAGATAATTCTGGCTTTTTATCCTTTTTAAATAACATCTTTCTAATACTTTTTATTATCGTTTCTGGGATTATAAAATTCAAGAGTTTTCTTAAAAACACCAAAGAATAAATTTTCCTAATTAAATTGTTTTTTGGACTACTAAAAGTGTTATGTTTTTCTCCAACTTCTGCCATAAAACTACTATCTACCCCTAAAAATTGATACACTTTTTCAATAACTTCTTCTATCTCATTTTTGAAATCTTGATAAAAAATAATATGGACATTTGTACTCTCAAATACATCTAAATATCTTTTTACTTGCTCAAAATACAAACCCAATTCGATATATTGTTGGTAAAACAATTTTGATTTTCTACTTCTATTTTCATTTTCCAAAACGCTTTCAAATGGTTTATTGATAAGCCCTAAACGATAGTCCATTAAATAATGGGAAAAAGCTCTATCTGTAGGATTTCTAAGCATTATAATAATTTTCCCGTGATTATTATATGTCTTGATTTTTTCAGGAACCTCTTTGTAAAATAAATAAGAAACGCTTGCCTCTCCATATTTTTTTTCTTGCTGTGTTGGGAAAAGGTTGTGGTATTTTTCTAATGTGTCTATTCTGTTTTTTCCATAATACAACCCTTGTTTTTGTAAAGCTAAATCTGAAAAAAAATCTGTTTCCTTCTGAGAACTCATCTCAATTTCTGGGTGTTCATTTAGATAATGATATAAAGAAGTTGTACCCGCTTTTGGAGCACCTACTATGAAAAAATCTACTTTCATTTAACAAAAAATCTTTTCTTAACAACTTCAAATATATTTCCCATTCTATTAATATTTAGTAAAAAAGACAATACTAACTTTATTGGGAAAGTAATAATGTAAAAAATAATCCCAATTGGGGGAAAAGAAAATTTCTTCATTTTATACCCAAACTTATTCATCATTTTATTAGATATTTTTTGCGATAAATAAATTTCAGCATTTGAAAGCCCTCCCTTTTTCCACTTTTCAATTTTAGAATTATCAATCTCCAAATTTTCTTCTAAATCATTTTCTGTTGATGAACCAACAACAGGAATTTTTAACATCTTTTCTTGGAAATCAATTTCAAGGAAATCACAAATCCCCTTTATACTGCTTTCTGATTTAGAAAGCAACTCTTCAAACTTTATAATTTTCACCTTTTGGTTATCAGAATGTTTTGAGGTATAAAATAATGAAGAACTCCAAACTTTTGCAGTTAGTATCGGATGATAATTAATATACGCTCTTACAACTTCAGATAAAGGAATTTTGGAAGCACCTAAAAACTTTCTCTTCCATTTATTTTTTTGAGAAAGCAATACATCCCTTTGATCTCTAACCATATTTATCACTTTTGCATCAGGAAAAAAATCTAAAATTTCATTCAAATAATACATATTTTTTGGAGTTTGCTCACAGGAAATAGTTGCTGAATTTTCAGTAGTAATTTCTTTTAAGAATAATTCATATATTTCTAAGTGATTTAAATTTTTCCTATTAATTATTTTACTTGATTTTGCATTAAATTGGGCAATCTTATTTTGATTAAACAAACCATTTTTTTCAATACAAAACAAATGAGAAAGTAAATTAATTTGCTCTTTTTTAGTTAAAGTGATTTTTACTGAATTTGTCCAAATTGTACCAAAAAAATGCAACTCTTTAAAAGTATGAATAGCAGAGTGATTTCCTAAAATTCTTCCCATCATAGTTGTTCCGCTTCTACTACTTCCTACAATAAATATTTGTTTGAGTTTACTCATCTAAATAAGTAGTTAAAGTTAGACTGTATGGTAAGCATTCAACCAGAAAATCATGTTGCATTATGTAAGATTGCGACATCAAACCTCCATTTATATTTGCTTTGTCAAATAAATTAGTACTATAATTTGAAATGATTTTTACTTTTTTTGAGGGCTTATTTCTAGATAAATATTTTTTATCTGACCAATTAATTACAAGCTGAGCAACACGCTTTTGTTTTGAAAATATTTGATACTTGTATATTTGATCTTTTATGACTTCTTTTCTAACGCTTATATTATCATAATGAAAAACACTCCCAATAATATTCAGTGTATTATAAGTGCTTTGTATTTCTAAAGTGTCACTATTGTTTCTAAAAATAGAGCCACTATAATCTCTTCCTCCCAAATTATGAAAAGTAGTTAGTTCAATATTTTCTAATTGCGTATTACTTAAAAGCTCTAAAAAATATTGGGCAACATAAAGCGATTGTAATGTAGTATTTCCTGTTGTCCAAGATATTTGTAAATTCCATTCTGTTACCCAAATTGGTTTTTTGAATAATCCGTAATACTCTTGAACTTCATTTGGATAATCTTTAGAAAAATATTTTATTATCCTTGCTTTATACAAATCAAAGGCTTCCTCTTTTGAATTTCCCTCTGGAATTTCTGTAAGCATTTGTCCAAATTCTTTCTTTCCTTTCACCACTCTTGCGTAGGAATGAATAATTATAGCATCATAAAAATCCATTTTTACTAATTTATTATTCCACACTGTATGCCTATGATTCTTTTTATTAACAAGCGGAGCAGCAACTATTGCTGTTTTAATATTAGGAAATTTTTCTTTTATTTTATCAGAACATTTTTTTGCTGACTTAATATAATCATTAATTGTATAACCTTTTGCAAAAAATGTTCTATTCGATAGCTCGCTTCCTAATTCAACACCAACAATATCAATATTATTTGATTTGATTTTTTCAATCATTTTAATAATATCATCATTATCTACAAACATATTGGCAACTAATACTGCCTTAGCATTTGTTTTTTTTGCTAAAACAATAAAATCATCTAAATAATTATGAGTATGTCCTTTTTTAATAGTAGATTTTACAAGCCCTCTTGAGCGTTTTGAAAATCTTCCAGCATCATATTTATCAATTTCTTCAAAATCAAAACCATATCCGCTTTTCCCATAATGATAAAAATTACCCACTGCTCCTCCAGGGAATCTTAATAATTTAGGGTTAAGCGCGATTACTTTATTAAGAAAAGAAGTGTCTTTAACATCCCAATAAGCAAAAGTATTAGAAGTTGCAAAGCCAAATAAATTACTTTTATCCTGCTGAGCAAAAGCTAATTGAGAAAATAATAAAAATATTACAATAACTATTTTCATTTAATCAATCCTTTTTGTTTCAACTCATTAAGAGATTCTTCATATTTGTCTTCATTGATTTTTTGCGTTTTAACCCAAGCAACAAAGTTAGTTATCCCTGTTTTAAAATCAAAAGTCGGCTTAAATCCTAAATCTTTTTTAATCTTAGTTAAATCAGCATAATTATGTCTAATATCACCTAATCGATATTTTTTACTGATAGAAATTTCTACATCTGATTGGTACAATGACTTGAGAGTCTCAGCAACTTCACTTACAGTAGTAGCAACACCAGACCCAACATTGAAAATTTGATGATTTGCCTCCGATTTTTCAAGTGCAAGAATTGTAGCATCAACTACATCACTTATATACACAAAATCTCTACTTTCTTTTCCATCCTCATAAATATCAATGTTATTTCCATTCAAAATTCTAGTAGAAAATATGGACAAAATTCCGGTATATGGGTTGCTCAAAGATTGACCTGGACCATACACATTTTGATACCTTAAAGCAACAGCAGGAATATTAAGCGTTTTACCCATCAATAATACCATTTGTTCTTGCTGATGTTTTGTAATTCCATAAATTGAAGCTGGATGAATTTTTGAATTCTCATCAGTAGGCTTTACAGATAATTGATTTTTACATTTTGTACAAATAGATTCAAAAATCTGAGATGCCATATTTTTGTCTTCCCTTTCATTTGGATAAACAACTCCGTGCAAATTACATTCATACTTTCCTTCCCCATAAATTGATCGAGAGGAAGCTATAATGACTTTTTGTACTGTATGCTCCTGATTAGCTAAAATATCCAACAAATGAGATGTTCCCATAATATTTACCTCATTATATTTACTAATCTCATACATAGATTGACCAGTTCCAGTCTCTGCTGCCAAGTGAATAACAGCATCTTGACTCTTTAATGCTTTTTGCCAATCTGCTTTATTTCGTACATCTCCTTTTATGAAAGTTGCTTTATCTTTTATTGATTGATATAGTGGAGAATCTTGATTATTCCCATGTATTTGTTTTGAAAGATTATCTAATATCGTAACATTATAACTTTTCTGCACTAATTTTTTAGTTAAATTAGAGCCAATAAATCCTGCTCCTCCTGTAATGAGAATGTTTTTCATATTAGTTGCTTTTGATGTGATGTGATTTTATAAAATGTATTGGTAAATCCAGAAATAATAAATAGGAAGAAAAATGGGCGTAATAATAAAGGTTCGGACATAACTGAAATAAGCATAATAATCATCCACAGCCATTTTTTTTCTTTTATTATTTGTTGTTTAAAAAACATATATAAAAATAAAATTGCAGTTGGAAATCCCATTGCAGCAAGTAAAAACATAACTGAATTACTGCTCCCCTTATCCGTTCCGGATACTTTTGATTCTATCCCTATCTGTTGTTGTAAAGCGCTTAAAGTATTGGAAGAAAAATAAAATTCTTGTCTCATTTTGGTAAACTGATCAATGTCTAACCCAATCCCTGTTAGTGGATTTTCCAAAGCTATAAAAAATGGCTGTGTTAAATCAAATAATCGTTTCTGAAAAGACGCTTCTTTTTCTCCTTGAATTTTTTCATCAACATTTACGCTAAACATCATATATACTGGTATCAAAGAAATAAATACAAGCGGAATTAATAATTTATTTGCTCTAAATTCATTATACACATACACTCCTCCTTGTATTAATAAAATAGCCAAACCTGTTGTGGAATAAGTGGTTAGAATAGCGAAAGATGAAAGTAACAGCATTGATTTTTTTTCTTTTATTATAAATGCTTCTAAGAAAAAAAACATATTTAAAAAAGCTTGCAAAACTCCTGGCTCCCAAAATAACCCTTGATTTCTGCAAAATTCTATCCCAAAAACATTTACAATCCCTCTTTCTGTAGAATAAAAAAATATATTTAAGAAGGATTCTGATTCGTGATAAGTTGAAGTAATTATAGAAAGGTTATTTTTTATAAAAAAGAATGCTATAAAATTAAAGAGGGCATGATATACAACTAATTTTAAAATGAAATGAATTCGGTTTACAAAAATTGAATTTGTTCTATTGTTTTTAAAATATGTTAAAACTATTACAGATACCGAAACAACCATAATATAATAGGCATATTTGTTTTGAGATTGCTCACTAACTGCAAAGAAATAATTAACAATAAATAAACTAATAACAGAGATTAATGTAATAATAGAGGAGTTGATTATTCCTTTATTTAATTTCTTGCCGAAAAAGACATAACTAAATATTAATAATCCTATAAAAAGTGCATATAATAGATTTCTATTTAGAACAAATAACAATCCTCCTGTACTCATGATTAACATAAATGTAATCAGATTATCAATAAATTTTTGTTTTAATGTATATTTCATTTTTTAAAACTAGGTTATTTAAAAAACAATTCTAATTAACATTTCTTCCATTCTTTTGAATCATGATTATATCGTTTTATTACCTTGGCTGGAGAGCCCACAGCAATAGAATAATCAGGAATATTTGAAGTTACAACAGAATTAGCTCCAATAACACAATGCTTTCCAACTGAAGCTCCAATAACACAAGTATTCTCTCCTAACCAAGTATTTTCGCCAATACTTACAGAAGATTTGTAAATTATTTTTTGTGATTTTATAGGCACTTCTATATCTTTATATTCATGCAAGTTATCCGAAATATATACTTTGTCAGAAATGAGTACATTCTTACCAATTACTACTTCTTTAACACTAACTATATGTGAATATCGTCCAATATATGTACCATTTCCTATTTCAATTTTGGAACTGACTTCATTATTTTTTAATACAAGCAACCATGCCCCTTCATTGATATACACCTTATTGCCAATACTTATAAATTTTGCTCCGTTTATTTTAAATGGAAAACAAATAGATGATTTTTTACCAAATTTTCCAAAACTTGATGCATAAAAAATTAAGAATATAATTTTTAATAATTTCTCCTTAAATGATTGAATCAATTCTAACATTCTTTCCAGGTTTTTAAATTTATACCTAATGTGTTTTCTAACTCTACAATATCATCCATAAAGTAGTTGTTATAACATTCTTTTCTTTGATTTTTGTTTAATGGTTTTTTAGCTGCTACCTTATTATTTGAAGCATGAATTAAATTTCTAATTTTCTGACGAATAGCAAAAGAAGGAAGAAAAAACTTGGCTAATTTTTTTACAAATGTTTCTTTTTTTAAAAACTTTTTTAGTTTTTTTGATCTTGCCTTACTAGCTTGATTACTTGCAATATTAATATTTAGTTTAATATTTACATCCAAATTTAAAAACTCTATTATTTCTTTTACTTTATCTTTTCTATTATTTATAAAGTCTGAAAATAAAATGACACAAAATTGTTCTCTATCAAAATAATTAAAATACTCCTTAAAGTGCTTTGCATACATACCATGATTGATATATCCAAATCTAGAGTATGACACCATATCGTTATTTTCTTCAAATTTCTTTAGTCGTTTTTTTTCTTCTGCTAATGCTTCTAAAAACACCAAATCTTCATATTCATCTCTTTTAGAATGTAAAAATTGTGAATATGCCCTATCTATAGGATTTCTTAATAGCACAATAAACTTCATCTTTTCTCCATATATTTCCTTAATTCGTTTTGGGCATATGTTTATGCTCAAGTAAGATGCTGTAAAATCTCCTATTAATCTCTTTTCTTTGAAATCAGAAAAATATGTTTTTTCATACCACTCTACTCCTTTACTCCAGTTATCATTATTATCAAAAAAATGAGGTTCCTTAAAAGATGAAACTCCTATTTCTGGATGCTGTTTCAGAATTTCATATAAAGTAGTTGTACCTGATTTAGCGGCTCCAATACACATAAAATTAGGTGAATTCATTTTTTCCAAAGCGTTAAGTTTTCATCTATTAAATTTGAGAGTTTTATTATGTTTTCTTGAAAATAGTTATTCAAAAATTCTCGAGTTTCCTTTTTCATAGGTTTTACTTTATTGGTAGATGCTTTTGATAGTTTTTCCCAAATTTTATTTTTTATCATTTTAGGTAAAATTCTTTTTAGTAAGCGCTTAAACTTATTCTCTTTCATAAGAATTTTTTTTAAAGAATTACTTTTCCATCTTGTCCCTCCTACATTATGTCGTTTACTATAATCTATTTTTTGATTTTGATTAACTTCTAAAAATTGGAAAACATTCTTCAAAACTTTATCTGTATTATTACTAAAATCCTCATGCAGAATAATAAAAACATCATTAAATGATTCTGAATATGCCTTTACCATTTCATAATACATGCCCATCTCTTTGTACAAAACCATTGGAGTTAAAGATTTATCTTTTTCTAATCTCTTATTTTCTATTTTAAGGGCTTGCTCAAAAGTTAGTTGCTCTACTAATCCTCTGGCAACATGTTGATATGCTGAATATGCCCTATCTACAGGGTTTCTTAGCATGATAATAATTTTTATATTGTGCCCTAATTTTTCTTTAATATTCTTAATTGCTTCTTTATAAAAATGCAAATAAAAAACAGAAGATTCTCCTACTGCTTTGTATTTTTCGGTTTTATTAAAAAGTGATTTGTACTCTTCCCATTTCCATATTCCAAAATGCAATCTTTCTTTTACTTGATTCTTAATTAAAAATTGGGGTTCTTTTACATTTACCCCTTCTTTATTAAAAGAGGGCATAAAAATATCTGGGTGTTGATTTAGATAATTATGTAAAGATGAAGTGCCACATTTTGCAGCACCAACAATTAAAAAATTTGGCAATTTATTTTTCATCTTTTTATAAAAGGAATGTAAAATGTATAAAATCCAAACTTCTTTTTTACAACTAATACCATACTTAAATTCCAGAATATAAGACTACTCATACTAGCAATTGCAGCACCATTTATTCCAAAAATGCCAAATTTTGAAAGAGGGCTGCTTGCAGGAATTAAAAGGAAATTCAGTAAGATATTCAATATTGCCCCAATAAATAATATATTCATGTAAACAACTTGATTCCCTGTCATTTGTAATATATTCCCTACAGATCCTGAAAAAGAACTTATTAATCTTCCGAAAGATAAGAAAATAAATGCCATTACACCTACTTCAAACTCTTTTCCAAACATACCTAAAAAGAATTTTGGATACATAAAGAAGATAATAACTAAGGGAATGCTAGTCCAAAGAATCATTTTTGTAGATTGATGCACCACTCTTTTTAGCCCCTCCATATCATTTTTACTATACATTTCAGCAAATTTTGGAGAAGCAATACTATTTATTGACATTAATGCTACTGCTGCAAACATTGATAATTTAAAGGCCGTATGATAAATCCCTACTTGCTCTGAAGTTGTCATAGCTCCTAACATTAATTTATCAGTCCAAATCATAATAAATTGAACCGATTGAGCAAACATTAAAGGTATTGAAATTTGTAATAATTTCTTATAACTCATCACTTCGAATTCGGCACTTTTTATTCCTGAAGATTTTTTTCTCAGCCAATATTTATAAGAAAAATATGACATAACCGAAACAATAATAATACTTACTACATAAGCGTAAACGGGTACATCAGAAAAAGTATAAAATTGATAAATAATAAATATAACGATAATCGTAAATAATGTTTGGGAAATACCATAAAAGAAAGAAAATTCAGCAATTCTTTTTAGTCCCCTTAAGCTCTGATAATGTAACATAAAAAAAACCAATGGCAATATAAAAAAAGCATTCAGCTGAATATAAGCATATTGCGTGCCAATTAAACCTGCAATTGGCTCAGCTAAAAAATACATTAATAAAGATGCTATTACTGATGTTACAGATAAAATTAAGACAAATTGCTTTTTTAAATACACTATACTTGTCCACTTATTTTGTGAGGCAAAAGCAGCAAGAAAACGAATAGAAGCAGTATCTAATCCAAGCTTTGCAAAAAGTGTAAACAATCTTAAAACTATAATTGCAAGTACATAATCTCCTAATCCTTTTGCTCCAAATAAATTTGCAATTACTAAAGTTAAAATATAACCAACAGCTAAACCCCCAAATCGCAATAAAAAGGAAATGCTACTTCCTTTTAGCAACTCTGAAAAATCCTTGTCTTGTAATGCTTTAAGAAATTTTTCTTTCATTTTTATTTTACTAAAAACCAAGGGTTCAGTAAATCCTCTTTATTATAAACTACATCTGCTGAAGAGTTGTATTGCTTAACGGAAAACCCCGCATATTTTACAATCGCATGCCCTGCTCCAGTATCCCATTCCATAGTTGGTGCATATCTAGGATAAGCATCTGCTTTCCCCTCTGCTACCATACATAATTTTAAGGATGAGCCAATAGCCAACACCTCAACATCTCCATATTGTTTTTTCTTTTCTTCAAAAAAAGCTTCAGTTTCTTCTGACATATGCGAACGGGAACCAACAATTACATAAGAATCTCTATTGTAATTTATTGGTAATTTATCCGATATAGAAATTAAGTCGTCCAAGTTATCAATAATATAATTTTGATTTATTTTATATGAACCTAAGCCCTCTAATGCAAAATATAATTCCTCTTTCACAGGAACATAAATCACGCCCATTATTGGATTTCCATTATGAATAAGAGCGATATTTACAGTAAACTCTCCATTTCTTTTAACAAATTCTTTTGTCCCATCTAGCGGATCAACTAACCAAGAATATTCCCAATTTTTTCTTTCCGAGTATTCAATTTTAGCACCTTCTTCACTCAAAAAAGGGATATTAGTGTCTTTAAGGTGAGTTTCAATAACTGCATTGCAATTCTTATCTGCTAAGGTGAGTGGAGATTTATCATCCTTATGCTCAACTGCAAAATCGGAAGCATACACTTCCATTATTGCATGCCCACCTTCAATTGAGGCATTGATAGCTTTTACTAGTAATTCTTTAAAATTCATTTTTTACTTGTTTTTGTTTTTTTACTTTTTGTTAAACTTCTGTTGGGTGCCAAGTGGTTTTGATTTCTTGTAATTTTTCAATAAAATAAGGGGATTGACTTTCATCACTATCCCAATTTGTTTTTTTATAAATGTATGACCTTTTCAGATTTTCTACAGCCAGAGTTTTGATATTTAAAATTTGTTTTTCATTATTTCCACAATAAACAATCGCGTTCACATCCATGTGTGATGAAAAATGATCTATCAATTCACTTCTTTTTCCTGTCAAAATATTTACTACCCCATGTGGAACATCAGACGTATTTAGCACCTCAGCAAAAGAAATACTTACCATAGGATTTTTCTCAGAAGATAAAATTATACAAGTATTTCCACCGACAATTATTGGTGCAATCATGGATACTAACCCTAAAAGTGGGAATTCATTTGGTGCAATTACAGATACAACTCCCATTGCTTGCGGAACTGAAAAATTAAAATGATTGGATGCAACCGGATTTACAGCAGAAAATATTTGCTGAAATTTATCACCCCATCCTGCATAATATATTAAGCGGTCAATTGATAGTTCTACCTCTTTTTTTGCTTGAGGTTTTGAGCTTCCTGTAAGAATTAACTCATCAATAAATTGTAATTTTCTGTCCTCCAACATTTCAGCAATTCTATACAAAATTTGCCCTCTATTTAAAGCAGTTGCATTTGCCCATTTTTCTTGGACTTTTCGTGCTGCAACTACTGCATTTCTAAAATCCTTTCTAGATGAAAGACACATATTTGCTAATAATTTTTCCTCTGAATTTTTTACATGAAAATATCTTCCAGATTCTGTTCTTGGAAACTTCCCCCCAATAAATATTTTATAAGTTTTTAATACTTCAATTCTTGCCATTATTCAAATTTTAAATATGATTTTAAACCATGTAAACCACCTTCCCTTCCAAATCCACTCTCTTTAAATCCTCCAAAAGGTGAAGTTGGATCAAACTTATTATAAGTATTTGCCCACACAACCCCCGCATTTAATTCCTTAGTGAGTTTGAAAATCTTTGAACCTTTTTCTGTCCAAACACCAGCAGATAAACCAAAAGGGGTATTGTTTGCTTTTTCAATTACCTCATCAATGGTTCTGAAAGTTTGAATAGCTAAAACAGGTCCAAAAATTTCCTCTTGTACAATAGTATGTGATTGAGAAACATTTAAAAATAAAGTGGGAGGACACCAATTTCCTTTTTTGGAAGGACTACACTTTGCTTGATAAATTTCTCCACCTTCTTTTTTCCCAATTTCAATATACTTATTAATTAATGAGAGTTGCTCAGCAGAATTAATAGCCCCAATATCTGTATTTTTATCTAGTGGATTACCAACAATTAAAGTGGATATCCTCTCTTTTAATTTTTCAATAACAAGCTTGGAAACATTTTCTTGAATCAATAATCTGGACCCAGCACAGCACACATGTCCTTGGTTAAAAAATATCGCGTTTACAATTCCTTCAACAGCTTGATCAATTGCAGCATCTTCAAAAATAATATTCGCACCTTTACCCCCAAGCTCTAGAGTAGATTTCTTTTTAGTTCCTGCAATACTCTTCTGAATTATTTTCCCCACAGTAGTAGATCCTGTAAATGCAATTTTATCAATATCTGGGTGGTTTACTATCTCAGCACCCGTTTCTCCTGCTCCTGTAATAATGTTTACAACACCTTTTGGAAGCCCACATTCCTGAATAATTTCTGCTAATTTAAGAGCTGTTAATGAAGTAGTTTCTGCTGGCTTTAAAACCACTGTATTTCCGCAAGCAAGCGCAGGAGCAATTTTCCAAGCTGCCATCAAAAGAGGAAAATTCCAAGGAATTATCTGGCCTGCAACACCCAATGGCTTTGGGGTTTTATTGGGGAAAGCATATTCTAATTTATCTGCCCATCCCGCATAATAAAAAAAGTGATTGGCCGCCAATGGAATATCAATATCTCTGGATTCACGGATTGGTTTTCCGCCATCCATGCTTTCAATCACAGCAAATTCTTTTGCTCTTTCCTGTATCATTCTAGCAATCCTAAAAATATATTTTCCTCTTTCTTTTGCTTTTAAATTTGACCAGATTTTGAATGCTTTTCTAGCTGATTTCACGGCTAAATCTACATCTTTTTTGTTTGCTTCAGCAATTTTTGCAATTAGCTGATCTGTTGCAGGATTTATAGTATCAAAATATTTTTTTGATTTAGGTTTTACAAACTCACCACCAATAAACAAATCATATTTTTTTTTCAATTTAATATGATTTGTACTCTCAGGAGCAGGAGCAAAATCCCAACTTTTATTTAAATCTATTTTACTCATTTCTTTTAATCTTTTGAAAAATAATCTAAGGATTGATAAATGCCACTTTCTGATTTTACTAATTGCATCAAAACATCATTTACTAAACTACTGGCTCCAAAACGGAACAAATCTTTATTCATCCAATCAGAACCTAAAGTTTCGTTCAACATCACTAAATATTGTAAAGCAATTTTGGAATTTGAAATTCCACCAGCTGGCTTCATCCCAATTTTTATACCTGTTTTTTTATGATAATCTTTTATCGCATTAAGCATAACGAAAGTGACTGGCATAGTAGCAGCTGGACTAATTTTCCCGGTAGAAGTTTTAATAAAATCTGCACCTGCATAAATCGCAATATCACTAGCTTTTCTTATATTATCTAAAGTATCTAGCTCTCCTGTTTCCAAGATAACCTTTAAATGTGCATTTCCGCAAGCCTCTTTAATAGCTGCTATTTCATCATAAACAAAATTATATTCTCCTGATAAAAACTTTCCTCTAGAAATTACCATATCCACCTCATCCGCCCCTTGCTCAACAGCAAATTTTGTATCAGCAAGCTTTACCTCCAAAGTAGATTGTCCGCTTGGAAAAGCTGATGCAACTGAAGCAACATTTATTTTACTTCCTCTTAATTCTTTTTTGGCAATCCCTACCAAAGTTGGATACACACAAACAGCTGCTACAGTTGGTAAATCTGGAATAGAATCGTGTAAATGTTGTGCTTTATAGCAAAGATGCTTTACTTTTGAAGGTGTGTCTTTTCCTTCTAAAGTAGTTAAATCAATCATACTTAGAGTCAAATATAGCCCTTGTATTTTTGCAGATGTTTTGACGCTTCTTGAGCAAAATCTATTGACCCTTTCATGCACGCCAACTTTATCAATTGTTGGTGTTTTATTTAAATCTAGTAATTTCATAATAATTCCCAAAAATACAAAATTATATTTTTAAATCTGAATGATAAAAAAAAAGCAGAAAAAAAGGGAGTAACCTCCCTTTTTTCTTTTTATTCAATGGATTGAATTATAATTCCACTTCACTTGTAAGTAAATATTTTTCTACATCTGCTTGAATAGATTCGTCAACTAGCGTTCTCCAATCATCATTTCCTTCTTTAATAGAATTTCTGATTCCAGTTGCTGAAATCCAACCAATATTCTCAGGTGGAGTAAACTCATTTATTTCATAACCAACACCTCTACCAAAATTAACGCTTTCGATATCTGGAATAATAATAACCTGCACATCATGTCCTTTATCCGAATGATATTTTTCAATCATTTCCACTGTTTGTTCTGTTGTGAAAGGGTTTTTTTCGTCTGGAGCAATATCTCTTACCATAATTAGTGCTGGAATTCCAGCATTTATTTTTTGCATAATTAAAGATATATGCCCTTGATGATAAGGTTGAAATCTTCCCACAAAAATACCATATTTTTTACTATCGTTAGTGGTAGGATTACCACCATGATTTTTTACATCCCATTTTGCTATTTCCATTTTTTCTTTTTTTAAATTTATACTAATGTTTTACTAATAATACCTTCCTCCACTAAGTAGTCCACCACAATTTGAGCACATGTTTCAATATTATGTTTGTCGGTTTCTACAACTAATTCAGGATTTACAGGTTCTTCATAAGGAGCATCAATTCCAGTGAATCCTTTAATCTCACCAGCTCTTGCTTTTTTGTAAAGCCCTTTTGGATCTCTTGCTTCACAAATCGAAAGGTCTGCACTTACAAATACCTCTATAAAATCTTCCGTACTGATAGTTTTTCTAGCACTATCTCTATCTTCTCTATAAGGAGAGATAAAAGCAGTAAGCACAATAGAACCAGAATCTGCAAATAAATTAGCTACTTCTGCAATTCTTCTGATGTTTTCTGTTCTATCTGCAGGGGAAAATCCAAGGTCTTTATTAAGCCCCATTCTTACATTGTCGCCATCCAAAATATAAGTTTGCAAACCCATATCGTGCAATAGTTTTTCAGTAGCATTTGCTACCGTAGATTTTCCAGAGCCAGATAATCCTGTAAACCATAAAACTCTTGATTTGTGCTGATTTCTTTTTTCTTTTAATTCCCGAGCAACTCTATGCTCATGGAAGTGTAAATTTTCTGTTGCCATTTTCTGTTTGTTTTTTAAGGCGGCAAAAGTACACTTTTTAGGGAGAAAACAAAATGATTTTTACAAAAATAATAAAAGCTATAAAAATAGTTTTTATCTTATCTAATTAAGCGTAAAGTTAATAGGAATAGTGTACTGCACATTCACTGGTTTTCCCCTTTGCATTCCTGCAGAGTTATAAGGTAAGAGTTTTACAACTCTAACAGCCTCAGCATCTAAGTATTTATCTACACTTCTAACTACTTTTACGCTAGTTACTTTTCCTTTTTTATTTACGACATAACTTACATATACTTTTCCAGTAATATCGTTTTCTTTTGCAATTGGCGGATATTTTGTAGTTTTCTGAATAAATTTCATGAGTCCTAAATCGCCACCAGGGAAAACTGGCATTTGCTCAACCACCATAAACACCTCATCAGAATCTTCCTCTTCTTCTTGCTCTATAAAATCATTCTCATCTGTATCGGTATCTTCTACTTCTAATTCATTTTCTATTTCCACCTCATCTTCAACAATTTCAATTATTTCTGGTGGAGGTGGGGGTGGAGGTGGAGGTTTTTCTTCCTGTCTTGTAATAGGAATAATTTCTTCTTCCATATCATCCATTTGTAATTGCCCTAAACTATAATCTGTTTTTTCATAGCTTTTCCATTCAAATGCAAGCAACACTATAAATAATGCAATTATCAATCCAATTTGAAAAAACAATCCTCTTTTGCGTTCTATACTTATTTTTGGGTTTTTCTTAGCTTCCATATATTACTGTTTCTTAAAAATATTAACGAATATTTACTTTCTATATTTTATTAATTTATCATTTCCTGATAAGAGACGCTATCCATTAAGCACTCTAACTCACTTAAATCAGATAAAGCAATTTTTACCACCCATCCATCTCCATAAGAATCTGTATTTATCAATTCTGGTTTATTTTCCAATTTGGCATTAAATTCTAATACCTCTCCACTTACTGGCATAAATATATCGGATACTGTTTTTACTGCTTCAATAGTACCAAATACTTCATCTTTATCTAGTGTTTCACCTTCAGTATCTATATCCACATATACAATATCACCCAATTCTCCTTGTGCAAAAGCTGTAATACCAACTACAACATTTTTACCTTCAACTCTTACCCATTCATGGTCTTTACTATATTTCAAATTTTCTGGAAAATTCATTTTTTAAATTTTTTCAAAAATACACTTTTTATATTGCTAACAAAATCACTGAATTAAAAACTATTTTATCCTGCCAAAGTAAACCTTATACTAAAACCAGCATTGGTAATTGCACCTGGAAATGTAGTAGAAAGAAAAGGATTTGTAATTACTTTATCATAAAATGCTTTTATATTTAGCCGATCGTTTATTACATAATCTGTCGAAAATTTAATTGTTATTATTTGCTGCCCTGCAGTAATTTGCTCCTCATCTTCCACCACTTTTCGTATAACGGTTCTATTATTTCGAATATTTAAGTCTAATTTTAAATCCAAATCACTACTTATCTTTTTACCTCTTCCTCCAGATAAAAAATTAAATGATACATCTTTAATTCGATAACCCGTACCAATTACATATTCATTACTTGCTATTTCAGTAAGCTGATTATTAGATAAAGAGAGGGAAAGCATCCTACTTTTCTTAATTTCAAAACGAGTGAGTAATGAGTTTTTCCAAGTCATATCTAATTTAAAAAGCGGGCTGAATTGCTCATTGATAGATACTTGTGAGATGTCGTACTTGCTGTGATAGCTCATATTATTTAGGTTCATTTGTACATCTCCATTTTCATCTTTATAATCTAAGTTAGAAGAAAAAGAGCTTACACTATAAGTACTTCTATAAGCATGCCCGAGAGTAAAAGTTTCAAAATATCTTTTAATAAACTTTACTTTTGTGAGTCCGTTATAAGTAATTCTCCAATTGGGAAGTGGGATTTTCGGAAATTTATTTAAGGAAACTCCTATTGCATCTTTCCCGGTATAAGCTGCTAAAAATGCTGGAATCATAACATCTTGTGAAGTGGGACCGTAACCGCCTATTATACTGTCCTCTCCAATTGCAACATTTCCAAATTCAATTGGGAATCCTGTTACAGGATCAATTCCTCCATTAAAATCAGGATTTTCAGCCGCTAATCGTCTGGCAATATCATTTCTGTAATTTCTGAATTTGGCAAAAGTTTTAGAAGAATATTGCTCATCATCTTTTAAGAAAGCAGTACTCCAAGAAATTATCGAAACACTAAACCCTCCTGTTTCAATAGGGCTAAATGACCTAAAGCTGCCTAAACTATCGGCTCTCCAATATTCTTGTTTGTTTAAGGATTTTGTTTTGTTGGCGGTAAGTTCAATTCTAAATTGTTTAATTGGTTCCACTGTGCTTCTTAGGGTAAGGTTAGAGGAATAATTAGTTTTAAAAAGTGTATTTAAGGAAGCATTAGTAGTAAGCCAACCCTCAGAAGCTGCCCTATACCTAATATCATTCTGGCTACCAAAAACAAAAGGAAGCCCAGGAGCCATCATACTCCATTGCTGTCCCATAAAATGTGGTTTTGGCATAAATCCTGGCAGGAAAGTCCCTCTATTTTCTGAATAATTTACGGATATATTTTTAACGCTAAGTAAAAAACGAGTCATATGTTTGAACACTTCATATCTATTTTTCTTATCATCTTCTTGTTCTTGATTTTGCTCATTATTCCTACCTCTTTGGTTTCTTCCTCTACGATTATTAGCCGATTGATTTACTTTTTTAAAATAAGGAACTTTATTATAAAGGGTATTCATGTTAATTTGCCCATTATACTGGCGAGTATTAGAATTTTGAATGTTGTTTCCCAAATACTGCAAAGATTTTGGTGCAGCCGTCCAATCGTAACTGCCACTATAGCGAGTATTAAGCGACATGAAATCTAGAAATGGGATTTTATTTAACGGCACTTGATAATTAACATTTATGTTTTGATGATAATTGGTTGCTCTTCCGAATTCCCAAAAGTTCTGCCAAATTGTATCTCTTTTCTCTTTATAATTTAGGTCAGTTTTCGAAAGCCCGCCAGCAGGCTCATCAATCACGGCTTTGTTATTCACTACAAGATCAACCTTTAGCGTTCTTGTTAAATCATATTTTACTTCATACATCCTATTCCAATTAAAAAACTTATTATAAGTAGGAAAAATAAGCATGTTAGAATTATTGATGTTCCTGAGCTTTGTTTCATTATAGTGTCTTTCTAAATCTGTACGGAAAGAAAAAGATTTTGGCATAGTATTGAAATTAAAATCTTTTATTAAGCGTACATATTTCGACTTTCCCAAATTTGCTTTTGCAAAAGGCTTGATGTTTTTGGGTGTAGTATGGTAATTATAAGTAATTGCGCCTCTATAGAGTTTAGTTTTGTTAAATTCTGTATTAATATTTCTAATAAAAGTTTCATTGAATGAATAAGAAAGTGATACATTTTCAATATCATATACTTTTGCTTTTTTTGCCTTTGCGTTTTTGCTTTTTTTCTTATTAAATGCTTGAACTTTTCTTACATTAGTAAAATTAATACTCTTGCGTTTTACATAGTCCTGTGCAATATGCTTCAATTCATCCTTTTCTTGTTTTGTATCAAGAGTTTCTAGGGTTGTTTTAAATAAAATGTCGGGGTCAAGCGGATTGTATTGTGGATTTTGAATTACTTCTGAAATGCCCATATACATTGGTATTTTCACGCCATAATCTTCTGGAAAGAATTTTCCTAATTCAAAAGTTGAAGACATATCATACTGATAAATATTCACTCTTTGTCGCTCGTTAATTTTTTTCTCAATACTTCCAAAACCTATAGTGCTCATGCTTCCTGCAAAAGTTACTGTACCAAAATCAGCAAGACGAGTAGTAAGCCGAGTATTTGCTGCCCACCCCCCATACTCATCAAAATCAGTAAGACGCAATTCGTTCACCCAAATTTCTCCACATTTAGAAAACCCATCATCTGCACTTTGTATATTTAGTTTTTTAGGATTCCTAATCCCAATCATAATGGTTTTGACTCTTGCTAAATTCGGATTTCCAACAATTTGTATCTTCTTGCCGCTAGAAAGATGTTTAATAAATGGATCAGAAACATTGGAGTGCGTACCATTTCTGATAGCATCATTTCTTTTTTGTTTTGCTTTTTGAAATTCCTCAAAAGCAATATCAATTTGATTGGATGATGGCCAAATGGCATTGGCGCTACTTGCCCCATGTGGCGTGGCTTTTAAACTCACTTCATACTCATAATAGTTAGAAACAAAATCAGTTCCTAATCGGATAAAGCAGGAAAAATCACCATCTTTCAAATCATCATTTTTCCCCTCTGCATGTACAAACATTTTGATGCGTTTGTAGGAACGGACATCTAAATCGGAAGTTTTGTAAGCAGCTCTGGAATCTCCATCTTTCAAATCACAAACTTTCAAAACTAAGGATTGCTCGTTTTGTCTTCTTAGGGTAGTTGTTGTATTATCAACTTCTTGTTCAATCCCTGGTGGAATTACATAGTTAATCGGACTTCTTTTCCCGTTTTCCTCCACATTTACTGCTGTTACATCAAAAAGAGTATTATCCTGATCATCAATTGGGAGGTACTCCCCTGGAGATGATAAATCAAAATTGTACCTTCTCCACTCACCTCTTACTAAATCTAAGGTAGCAAAACGGCAAACAATTGGCTGCTGAAAATCAGCAAAAACCATTCGCATAAAACGAATAGATTTAAAATCCTGAATGCCGCCAACTGTTTTATCTGGTTTGTAAACAGGTACTCTAAATTGATACCATTTTACCGAGCGTGTATTTCCATTTTCTGTTTTTACATTTGCGGTAAAAACATCCGAGATGTAACTATCGCCCACACCCATATTTGGGAAAAGATGAACTTTATATTGAAAATAACTTTCAGATTCACTTAGTGTATTATCCTTATTGATATCCTCCGTATTTGGGATTGTGGTAGAAGAAGTTGGGTAAGATTCGGGAGATTGATCGGTGGTTACAGAATTACCATCCATATTATTAAAATTCAAATATCTATCCAAAACATTTGTCTGATTATTATCAAAATCACTTCCTCTATAATAATGATAATTATCGCCTGAAGGATCATTTTCTGCATTTTGATAGGCAATAGAAGCCGTTCCTAAATTAGGTGCATTTGCAATTTCTTGCAAGTAGCTATCAAAGAAAAGCTTTTCATCTGTTGTGCGTAAACCATCAAAACCAACATCTTGGTAATCTCTAGAATTTGGGTCATTATCAAAAGCATTTACAATGGAAAAACTAGTTGGAACTCTTCCCCAAACGGTAGTATCTACATTTTCAATAGTGGAAGAAATTGGTAAACCATTCTCAAAACTTTTGTACCCATCTTTTAAAATATCTTCTGATACATTCCCCAATTGAAAATACAAATCGCCACCACTATGATTAATATCTCCATCTTCCAAATCAAAGGGATCCATCATCCAAAATTCAATGAATTCTATATTAGCTGCTTCAAAATCATTTGTTTCTACTTTCCGCATCAATCCAGCCCATTTATTAGAAGGGTTTTGCAATGTTCCATCATCATTTAATTCTGAAACATTGTAATTATATGGTCCTCTTTTGTTTGGGTAATAGGCAACATCCAAAAGGGCTAAATTGGAAATCTGACTTCCTAAATCTGGGTCTTTATTTGGAAAAACCTCCTTTTCTAATACTTCACGAGAATAATGGTAAGATTGCTGAGCAATAGTGTTTCCGTTTGGAAGCGTAATCACTTTATTTACTCCTGGAGGAGTTATAGAAGTACTTCTGTAAAACAGAGGGTCAATGGTGTACCATGCCACTTTTGCTCTCTGAAAACCACTAATCAAATCATTATTTAATTCTGAGTTTGGAAAAATATTTTCTTGCCCTTGAGGAATACTTGATAAAAACCAAGCCCCCATATTTTTCATATCAATTCCTGTTTTGCTGGCCTCAAAATCATCAATATAAGAAACTCCCGAATTCCCCAATGATTTATGATGACCA
>JACNLP010000040.1 GCA_014381465.1 Flavobacteriales bacterium
AAAGGAGGCTTTTGCCTCCTTTTTTTATTTGTGTACTTTTGCTCTCCCAAAAAATAAAACTATGTTAGGAAAATTTCAAAAGCAATTACAAGATGAATTAGCAAGTATTGAAGATGCTGGTTTGTTCAAAAAAGAAAGAATAATTACCAATCCTCAAGGGGCAAGCATTCGCGTAAGTACAGGAGAAGAGGTGTTAAATTTTTGTGCAAATAATTATTTAGGATTGTCTTCTCACCCTGATGTAATACAAGCAGCTAAAGATGCTTTGGACACCCATGGTTATGGAATGTCATCTGTGCGTTTTATTTGTGGTACGCAAGATATTCATAAAAACTTAGAAGCAAAAATTTCTAACTTTTTGGGGATGGAGGATACTATATTATATGCAGCCGCTTTTGATGCAAATGGCGGAGTGTTCGAACCTCTTTTTGGAAAAGAAGATGCAATTATTTCTGATTCTTTAAATCATGCTTCTATTATAGATGGTGTGCGTTTGTGCAAGGCAGCTCGTTATCGTTATGCAAATAATGACATGGAGGATTTAGAAGCACAATTGATAAAAGCACAAGACCAAAGAAATAGAATAATCGTAACTGATGGTGTATTTTCTATGGATGGTTATTTGGCACAATTGGATAAAATTTGTGATTTGGCAGAAAAATATGATGCTTTAGTATTGGTAGATGATTCTCATTCTACAGGTTTTGTAGGGAAAACAGGTAGAGGAACACACGAACATTGTGGTGTTATAGGCAGGGTAGATATTATTACTTCTACTTTAGGAAAGGCTTTGGGAGGTGCAATGGGAGGTTTTACTTCTGGTAAAAAGGAAATTATTGATATGTTGCGTCAAAGGTCTCGTCCTTATTTATTTTCTAATTCTTTAGCGCCATCTATTGTTGGGGCGGCTACTAAAGTGATTGACTTGCTAAGTAATACTACTGATTTGCGTGATAAATTGGAAGAGAATACAACTTATTTTAGAGAAAAAATGGTTGAGGCAGGTTTTGATATAAAGGAAGGAGTGCATGCAATTGTTCCTGTAATGTTGTATGATGCAAAACTTTCACAAATAATGTCTGATAAATTATTGGCAGAAGGAATTTATGTAATTGGTTTCTTTTACCCAGTTGTACCAAAAGAACAAGCAAGAATTAGGGTGCAAATTTCAGCAGCACATTCTCGTGAGAATTTAGATAAAGCTATAGCAGCTTTTACAAAGATTGGAAAGGAACTTAGCGTTATAAACAATAATAGTTAATAATATTTTGCAGGAATATAAAAAAGTGTAATTTTGCAGCCCTTTTAAAAGGACCTAAAAAAACATATATAGTGGATACATTAAGTTACAAAACATTATCAGCAAATAAAGAAACAGCAAACAAAGAATGGTTTGTTGTTGATGCTGACGGACAAACTCTAGGAAGAATGGCATCAAAAGTTGCCAAAGTTCTAAGAGGAAAATACAAAACAAACTTTACTCCTCATGCTGATTGTGGTGATTATGTTGTCATAATCAATGCAGGGAAAATTGTAATGACGGGTAAAAAAATGCAAGATAGAAGAATCTTTTCTCACACAGGATATCCTGGTGGACAAAAGAGAATTTCTCCTGCTGAGATGCTAGAAAAGGACGAAACATCAGTTGTAAAACATGCAATTAAAGGAATGCTTCCTAAAAATAAATTAGGTGCTGCAATCTTAAAGAACTGTTATATATATGCAGGAGCAGAGCACGATCAAGAAGCTCAAAAACCTAAAGCACTTAACTTAAACGACTTAAAATAATTATGGATACAATTCACACAATTGGTAGAAGAAAGGCATCTGTTGCTAGAATCTATTTGTCAAAAGGAAAAGGTAATATTACCATAAATAAAAAAGACAGTAAAGATTATTTTTCAACTGATACATTACTTTATAAAATTAATCAACCATTACAAGTTGTTGAAATGGAAGGAAAATTTGATATTAAAGTAAATGTAAATGGTGGCGGAAATACTGGACAAGCAGAGGCAATTCGTTTGGCAATTTCAAAAGCTTTATGTGAGCTTGATGCTGAAAACAGGCCCGCTTTAAAAACAGATGGTTTGTTAACTAGAGATTCAAGAGTTGTGGAAAGAAAGAAACCGGGACAAAAGAAAGCAAGGAAGAAATTCCAGTGGGTTAAAAGATAGAATTTTAATTATTAATAAATGTTTAGCATCTAAACTTTTAGGACAAGCTAGAAAGCTTCTACCTAAGGGTTGCTTAAACAAAGTAAAAAGAAAGTAAACATGAGAACAAATTTCAAAGAATTATTAGATGCAGGTGTGCATTTTGGACACCAAAAAAGAAAGTGGAATCCAGCAATGGCTCCTTATGTATTTATGGAGAGAAACGGAATTCATATTATTGATTTGAACAAATCGGTAGCAAAAATTGAAGAGGCAGCTTCTGCCATGAAACAAATTGTAAAATCAGGAAAAAACATTTTATTTGTTGCAACCAAAAAGCAAGCAAAAGATATTGTTGCTGAAAAAGTGCAAAAAATAAATATGCCATATATTACTGAAAGGTGGCCAGGAGGATTGCTTACTAATTTTGTAACTATTCGTAAGGCAGTAAAAAAGATGGATAGTATTGATAAAATGAAAACTGATGGCACCATTGATACCCTATCAAAAAGAGAGCGACTACAAATTTCTAGAACAAGAGAAAAACTGGAACGAAACTTAGGGAGTATTTCAAAAATGAATCGTATTCCATCTGCAATTTTTGTTGTTGACATCAATAAAGAGCGCATTGCCGTTGCTGAGGCCAAAAAATTAAATATTCCAACTTTTGCAATGGTAGATACTAATTCAAATCCGAATTTGGTTGAATTCCCTATTCCTGCAAATGATGATGCTTCAAAATCGATTGAATGTATTGTTGAAATTTTAACAAAAGCTGTGGCAGAAGGATTAGAAGAAAAAAACAAAGCAGCTGAACAAAAAGCTATGGAAAATGCTAAAAAAATAAAAGATAAAAAAGAAAAACAAGAATTAGAAGCGAAACAAACAAAGGAAGAAACTTCAAAAAATAAAAAATAAAAATGGGAGTAATTAAAGCGGCTGATGTAGCCACATTAAGAAAACAAACAGGGGCTGGCATGATGGATTGTAAAAATGCTTTGGTTGAAGCAAATGGTGATTTTGATACAGCAATTGATATCTTAAGGAAAAAGGGGCAAAAAGTAGCTGCCAAGCGTGCCGATAGAGAAGCATCAGAAGGAGTGGCTACTACAAAAATTAATACCGACAATACAGTTGGAGTTGCTATTGTATTGGCTTGCGAAACCGATTTTGTAGCTAAAAACGATTCTTTTAAAGAACTAACCTCCCAATTTGCTGATATTGCACTCAACTATAAAGATAAAGAGTCTTTTCTGAATGCGGATTTTGGTGGAATGACTGTTACTGAAAAATTAGTGGAGCAAACAGGAGTAATTGGCGAAAAGCTAGAACTTTCAGCATTTGAAAGAGTGGAAGCAGATTTTGTTGGGTCGTATATTCATGGCGTGAGAATTGGAGTTTTGGTTGGCTTAAATAATGCTGTTAATAATGCAGAAGTTTTATCCAAAGATTTAGCAATGCAAGTAGCTTCAATGGGCGCTACTACTTTGTCGTATAAAGATTTTGATGCAGAATTTGTAGCTTCCGAAACAGAGGCCAGAATTGCTGTAATTGAAAAAGATAATATTGAATTAGGAAGATTAGGGAAAACATTAAAGAATGTTCCTCAGTATATTTCCATGGCACAACTAACGGATGAAGTTTTGGCTGGAGCGAAAACGGATATTGAAAATCAACTAAAAGCGGAAGGAAAGCCAGAGCAAATTTGGGATAAAATTGTTCCTGGAAAAATAGAAAGATTCATTTCTGACAATACCACTTTAGATCAAGAGCAGTGCCTTTTAGATCAAAACTTTATTAAAGATGAGAAGCAATCTGTTTCTGATTACATCAAAACTTATGGAGATGTAGAAGTTAGTAGCTTTAAAAGAGTTTCTTTAGGTTAAAAAACATACATATAAAAATAAAAAAAGCTACTCTTTTAGGGTGGCTTTTTTTTATTGTTTAAAATTTATAAACTGCTTTAATTTTTCTTTGACTGTTTTATTTATCTTTGAACAAATTTTAATCTCCCATGAAATACAAAAGAATACTTTTAAAACTTAGCGGTGAATCCTTAATGGGAGATGGTCAATACGGAATAGATTCTAAAATGTTGAGTAAATATGCTGTTGAAATTAATGCCATTGTAAAACAAGGCGTTCAGGTTGCGATTGTAATTGGAGGTGGAAATATCTATAGAGGAATACAATCAGAAGGTGCAGGCTTTGATAGAGTTCAGGGAGATTTTATGGGAATGTTGGCAACAATCATAAATGGAATGGCATTACAATCCGCTTTAGAATCAATTGATGTACAAACACGACTATTAACTGCAATAAGAATGGAGCAAGTTGCTGAACCTTACATCAGAAGAAAGGCAATGAGGCATTTACAAAAAGGAAGAGTTGTAATATTTGGCGGAGGAACAGGGAATCCTTATTTTACTACCGATACTGCTGCAACCTTGCGTGCTATTGAAATTGAGGCTGATGTAATATTAAAAGGGACAAGAGTAGATGGAATTTATTCGGCAGATCCTGAAAAAAACCCAGACGCAACAAAATATGAAACAATAAGTTTTGATGAAGTTTTTCAGAAGAAATTAAGCATAATGGACTTAACAGCTTTCACACTTTGTCAAGAAAATAACTTACCTATCAAAGTGTTTAATATGAATGTGGATGGTAATTTAGATAAAGTTTGTAAAGGAGAAACTGTTGGCACATTAGTTAATTTTTAATATAATTGTATCTTAAAAAGTAATATTATGACAGAAGAAATAAAATTTCAATTGGACATTGCTAAAGAGGCAATGCAAGAATCGGTAAAACATTTAGAACAAGTTTTATCTAAAATTAGAGCCGGAAAAGCAAATCCGCAAATGCTTGGTGGTGTGCAGATTGATTACTATGGCACTTCTACCCCAATTAGTCAAATGGCGAATGTAAATACTCCTGATGCGCAAACAATTTCCATTCAACCATGGGACAAAACCGTTTTGCAAGATATTGAGAAAGGAATAATGGAAGCGAACCTTGGATTTACGCCAATGAATAATGGGGAAATGATAATGATAAATATCCCCCCTCTTACGCAAGAGAGACGATTAGAATTGGTAAAACAAGCAAAACAGGAAGTCGAACAATGCAAGGTGAGCATCCGAAATGTTCGTCATAAAGCAAATGATGAAATGAAGCAATTAGGGAAAGAAGGTTTGTCAGAAGATATGGAAAAAGATGCGGAGGCAGAAGTGCAAAAACTTACAGATATCTTTATTACAAAAACAGATGAGCATTTTACCTCTAAAGAAAAAGAAATCCTTACAATATAAAAGCTCATTAATACCCCTTTTTTGTGTAGTATTTCTAAATATATAAGATAAACCTATATTAATCCGTTATGTAGGTGTTAAAGTCAAAATTTGTGTTTATTTTCGAACAAATTTTTAAAATTCTCAAAAAAATATTTTTTCTAAAATGTGGGTAATAATTTCTAGAATTATATTGCGATTTAGATTAGCAATCTTGCTTACTGTTATTCTCTCAACTTCCTTTATGCTATATCAGGCAAATAGTGTAAAACTATCTTATCAAATGGCAAAGATACTGCCAAAAACAAGTCCAATTTTTCACGACTATGAAAATTTTAAAAATACTTTTGACGACAATAGGAATCTACTTGTAATTGGCGTAAAGAACAAGGATTTATTTCTGATTTCAGAATATAAAGCATGGCAAGAACTGAATAAAGAAATAAGTAAAATTGATGGAGTAGATAATACTATTTCTATTGATGATTTATCATTACTTATAAAAGATACGATTAACAAAAAATTTAAGTCAAGTAAATGGTATAATTCAACTTTATCCTCTCAAAAGAAGTTTGATAAATCAGTAGAAAATTTGTTAGCAGAACCATTTTATAAGAACTTATTTTACAATGAAAAATCGGATGCTACATTATTAATTGTAACAATAAATCGAGAAATTCTAAAAACGCCCAAGCGAGAGGAGTTAATTTTTCAAATACATAAAAAAGCAGAGCAATACGCCAAAAAGCATAATTTACAGCTACATTATTCTGGGTTACCATATATACGAACTGTAGATTCTGTTCAGGTAAGAAAGGAAATTTCACTTTTTATTCTGCTTACTTTACTTATAACATCTTTTATCCTTTACTTATTTTTTAGATCTATAAAAGCAACTTTAATCTCAATGCTTGTAGTGGTAATTGGCGTAATTTGGTCCTTTGGAACTATATCGTTTTTAGGGTTTGAAATTTCTATTCTTATGGCCTTAGTTCCTCCAGTTATAGTGGTAATAGGAATTCCGAATTGTATTTTTCTACTTAATAAATACCATAATGAGTTCCGAGAACATAGAAATAAAGTAAAAGCAATATCACGGATAATAATAAAAGTAGGTAATATTACACTGCTTACCAACCTTTCTACTGCTTCTGGATTTGCTGCTTTTATTCTTACAAAAAGCGAAACATTAAGAGAATTTGGAGTAATAGCATCCTTAAATATTATGCTTATATTTCTCTTCTCACTTCTGATAATCCCTATTGCCCTTAGTTATTTTTCTCCCCCAAAAACAAAACATATTCAGCACTTAGATAAAAAGTGGGTAAAAGCATCAGTTGCTACCTTAATCAAATTAGTAGAAAAAAAGAGAGAAGCTATTTATACCATTACTTTAGGTTTAGTAATAATAGGATTTATTGGTTTACTAAAGATAGAAACTACTGGAAACCTAACAGATGACCTGCCAAAGACGGGAGTTTTGTATAAAGATTTGAAGTTTTTTGAGAAAAATTTTGGTGGTGTAATGCCATTGGAAGTTTTGGTGGACACCAAAAAGAAAAATGGATTGATGCGACTTTCGACCATAAATAAAATAGAACAATTACAAATAGTATTAGATAGTTTTCCTGAATTTTCGCGCCCAATTTCAATTGCAGATTTTACAAAATATTCCAAACAAACATTTTACAATGGCGACACGAATTTTTATGAAATTCCAAATTCACAAGAAAAAGGATGGATACTTTCTTACGCTAATAATACTGAGAATAAGCAGCTGTTTAATGAAAATGTATTTACAGATTCATTAAAACAGATTGCAAGAATTAGTATGCGAATGGCAGATATTAGTACGCCAAAATTAGACAGTATAATGGATGTTTTACAACCAAAAATCGATAAAATATTCGATTCTAAAAAGTACAATGTAACTATTACTGGCTCAAGTATTGTTTTTTTAAATGGCACAAAATATTTGATAAGAAACCTATTATCATCTTTACTTTTAGTAATTGTTCTTATTTCCTTGTTTATGGCTTGGATGTTTAATTCCTTTAGAATGGTAGTAGTTTCTTTAATTCCAAATTTGATTCCATTATTACTTACAGCAGCAATTATGGGTTATTTCTCAATTGCAATAAAACCATCTACTATTCTAGTGTTTAGTATTGCTTTTGGAATTTCTGTGGATGATACCATTCACTTTTTAGCAAAGTATAGGCAAGAGCTAATTGCTAGAAAATGGAACATAAAAAACTCGGTAATTGCAGCCCTAAAAGAAACAGGAGTAAGTATGATTTACACATCAGTTGTTCTTTTCTGTGGTTTTTTTATCTTTATTGCCTCAGAATTTGGAGGAACGGTTGCATTAGGTTTATTGGTTTCCATTACTCTTTTAATTGCTATGTTGGCAAATCTATTATTATTGCCAGCCCTTTTATTAACTTTAGAAAGGGGAATTACAACTCAGGCATTTAAGGAGCCGTTACTTGATATTTTTGATGAGGAAGAAGATATTGAGTTAAAACAAATTAAAGTAAAACGAAAAACAAAAAAACTATGAAAGGAATAATTTTAGCAGGAGGATCTGGCACAAGATTACACCCACTTACACTGGCAATGAGCAAACAAATGATGCCAATTTATGACAAACCAATGATTTATTATCCATTGTCAACTTTATTGTATTCTGGGATAAATGAGATTTTAATCATCTCAACTCCACATGATTTACCGTTATTTAAAAAATTATTAGGTGATGGAAGCAGATTGGGTTGTAGGTTTGAGTACAAAGTACAAGAAATACCAAATGGATTGGCACTTGCATTTGTATTAGGAGAAGAATTTATTGGAAATGATAGTGTTTGTCTTATTTTGGGAGATAATATTTTTCAGATGAAAATCAAAATTTTACAATCATGTCAAAAAGTTGATGGTGGTATTGTTTTTGGATATCATGTACATGATCCTGAAAGGTATGGTGTAGTTGCATTTGATGAGAATTTTAAAGCTTTATCTCTTGAAGAAAAACCAACTAATCCTAAATCAAATTATGCTGTTCCAGGGCTTTATTATTATGATAATTCTGTTGTAGAGATTGCAAAAAATATCAAACCATCAGCAAGAGGAGAGTATGAAATTACTGATGTAAATAAAGAGTATTTGAGACAAGGAAAATTAGATGTTCGGCTTTTAGGAAGAGGAACTACTTGGCTGGATACAGGAACTTTTACATCTTTAATACAGGCCAATCAATATGTGCAAGTAATTGAAGAAAGACAAGGAAGAAAAATTGGTTGTATTGAAGAGGCTGCTTGGAGAATGGGTTATATTGATGATGCTAAACTTTTGGAAATAGCCGAGCCATTACGAAAGAGTGGATATGGTGAATATCTTGTTAATTTGGTTAAAAAATAATGAAAACAATTGCTGAATTAAGCATACTGCTCGAGCAAAAAATAAAAGATATTTCTTATCCTGTTTCTCCAGCATTACTTTATAGTCCCATTGAATATATTATGGAACTTAAGGGAAAAAGAATGCGACCTATTTTAGTTTTGATGGCACATCAATTGTTTGATGAGAACTTAGAAAAAGCCATTTCTCCTGCATTAGCAATAGAGGTATTTCATAATTTCACTCTATTACATGATGATATTATGGATAAGGCTCCTTTAAGGAGGGGTAATCCTACAGTGCATGAAAAATGGAATAGTAATGTAGCGATTTTATCTGGAGATGCTATGATGATACAAGCTTATCAATTACTTACAAAAGTTGATGAAAAGATATTAAAAGAAGTACTTCTTGTTTTTAGTAAAGCTGCTACTAAGGTTTGTGAAGGGCAACAATGGGATATGGATTTTGAAACTCAAAATGATGTTGAGCTTGCCGATTATATGAAAATGATTGAATATAAAACAGCAGTGCTATTAGCGGCATCTTTAAAAATTGGAGCAATTACAGCTGGAGCAACTAAAGAAGAACAAAATCATCTTTACAATTTTGGTATTAATATGGGAATTGCCTTTCAACTAAAAGATGATTTATTAGATGCATTCGGTAATCCTAAAACTTTTGGTAAGCAACTTGGAGGAGATATAATGGCAAATAAAAAAACATATTTATATTTAAAAGCATTGGAAGTTGCAGATGATAAGCAATTTGATAGAATTACAGGGATTTATTTAAATGAAGACTTCCCATCAGATGAAAAAGTCGAATTAGTGAAATCTTTATTTGAGCAAATGGAAATCCCAAAACATACTGAAAATTTAATGTTAGCACATCAGGCAAAAGCTATGGTACATTTGGATGCCATAAACTCTGATAATAAAGCTCCTTTACTTGCTTTTACTAATAAATTGATGGGTAGAATTTCTTGATGAATTTAATATCGGTACAATCTCAAATCAAAGCAAATCAATATCTTGAGGAAACCATAACCCAATTGGAAAAAGATTTCTTGATGATTGGTATAAATTTTGATATTGAAAAACCAGTTGCGAACTATAAAACGCTTTTTGTTTTTACTTATAATTTGGTAAATACCATTAATAAGCAACACCCCAAACGGATTTTAAATTTACTCTACAGAATAGACCTTCCAGAAGAAATGGTGCAAAAACAAATGCAAGAAACCGACCTTGCTTTTACCGAAATATTAGCAGAACTTATTGTAAAAAGGGAGCTTTATAAAGTGGTTTTGAAAAAGAAATATAAGGACTTAAAGTAATTTTTTGTTGCATTTATTAGTCGAACACTGCATTAAAAAACAAGCAAATTCCTAGCTAAATAATTTTAGTACATTTTCTGGTGGTCTTCCAATTACAGCTTTTGAGGCTTTAACTACAATTGGTCTTTCCATTATTTTCGGATTATCAACTAAAGCGGTGATAATATCATCATCTGTCATTTCTTTTCCCTTGTAATTTGTTATCCATATTTCTTCTTTTGTTCTTACTAACTGAATGGGAGAAACACCTAATTTCACTAAAATTAATTCCAAATCTTCAAAGGTTAAAGGGGTTTTAAGATACTCAATTATTTTTACTTCTTTTCCTTTCTCTTGAATTAGAGCAAGTGTTTGTCTGCTTTTTGAACATTTTGGATTATGGTATATTTTCATTATTTAATTATTTATTTTGGGTTTCTGGATTCTATTTCAAATTAATCTCTCATTGCTACATTATCTTTTCTGTCCAAACTCCATCAAATATGCTTTAATAAAATCATTCAAATCGCCATCTAAAATTGCATCAGGATTTGAGCTTTCAAAATTTGTTCTTAAATCTTTTACCAGTTTATAAGGGTGTAAAACATAATTCCTAATCTGAGAACCCCACTCAATTTTTTTCTTATTTCCTTCTAGTTTGTCTTTTTCTTCCTGTTTCTTTCTAAGTTCTAATTCATAAAGTTGCGACTTTAAAAGCTTTAAGGCTTTATCCTTATTTTCCAACTGTGAACGCGTTTCAGAATTTTCAATAATAATTCCTGTTGGCTGGTGCTTAAGTCGAACGGCCGATTCAATTTTATTTACCCCTTGTCCACCAGCTCCGCTAGAGCGAAAAGTATCCCAACTTATTTCTGAAGGGTCAATTATAATATCAATACTATCATCTGCTAATGGATAAACAAAAACAGAAGCAAAAGAGGTGTGCCGTTTGGCATTAGAATCAAATGGAGAAATCCGTACCAATCTATGTACTCCATTCTCCCCTTTTAAATGACCGAAAGCAAATTCACCCTCAAATTCTAAAGTTACTGATTTGATGCCTGCTGGATCAGCTTTGTGAAAATCCAATTCTTTTATTTTATAACCATTCTTTTCTCCCCACATCAAATACATTCGCATTATCATTTCTGCCCAATCCTGACTTTCTGTTCCTCCTGCTCCAGGATTTATAGTTAAAATAGCTGGCATTTCATCTTCATCTGCACTAAGCATATTTTTAAATTCCAAATCTTCAATGGCTAATATCGCTTTTTTCTCTTGTTGCTGTATCTCTAATTCAACTGCTTCTCCCTCTTTAAAAAACTCTAACAAAATCGACAATTCATCTAAGTCTTTTTCAAGCTTCTGATAGGTGTTTATCCAAAATTTTAGTTTGCTAATTTGCTTTAAAATTTGTTGTGCCTTATCTGAATTGTTCCAAAAATTAGAATTATGTGTTAGCTTTTCTTTTTCTTGAAGTTGTACTTGTTTCTGCTGTATATTCAAGAATTTGAAAAGGTCTTCTTTTCTTTTATTTAATGCGGATATTTGTTGCTCACTAATCATTGCTCAAAAGTAATTATTTATCTGACATTTCTTTTAATTTATCCCAAACCAAATTACTTTCAAACCCTTTATTTATCAAATACTTTGCTAATTTCGTTTTTCGTTTGAAATGATTTTTCTCTTTTATTAGGTTATTTTTCTTTTCTGCTTGAACTCCTAATTCCATCAAGTATTCTTCCATATCAATTTCTTCCATTCCTTTTTTTATACAAACAGATGAAATGTTTTTCTTTTTTAATTCAAACTCTATTTTCCTTCTTCCCCATTTTTTTATTCGAAATTTCCCTCTACAAAAGGAGCGAGCATACCTTTCTTCATCAATAAAGCTATCATTTATCAGTTCAATCATTATGATATCTTTTGTGTTTTCCAGAAGCCCCCATTCTGTTAATTTATTTCGAACATCCCATTGGCATCTATCTTGCAAAGCACAATAATCTTTTATTCTTATTATTGCCTCACTTATTTTATAAATTCTTTTGTTTTGCACCAATTCAAAAATACATATTCTACCTATTAATTTTACTTTTGCAATATGAAAAATAAAAAAGCAATTAGCTTACTTTTTCTTTCCAATATTATTTCTGGTTTTGCACAAGGAATCAGTATGATTGCAATTCCTTGGTATTTTGTGGAGGTTATTGGCAGGCCTGAAGTCTTTGCCTCTGCATACTTAATTATTACTTTTGTTACTTTATTTTGGGGATTATATGCAGGAGCTTTAATTGATAGATATTCTAGAAAAAAACTTTTTATTCTCATCAATTTAGTTTGTGGAATTATTGTTGGAGGAGTTGCAATTTCTGGATACCTTACTAATACTACAAACGATTTATTAGTAATTCTCGTTTTTGCAATTACCATTTTCAACTACAATGTACATTACCCTAATCTTTATGCTTTCGGACAGGAAATTACCGAGAAAAAACATTATGGAAAATTAAATTCGTACATAGAAATTCAGGGGCAATCTACAAGTATTTTGGCAGGAGCATTTGCTGCTCTTTTGCTTACTGGAACTATAAATAAAACCATGAATTTGGGTGGCTTTATCATTACTTTCCCTTTTGATATTCATCCATGGAAAATTCATGAAATATTTTTGATGGATGCTATTACTTATATGATAGTAATCCTGATTTTTATGCAAATAAAATATAGCCGAATAGTAACAGATAAAATAGAAATGGGTACTTTGTTTTCTCGATTAAAAAGTGGTATTCTCTATTTAAAAAAGAACTCTCTTATTTTTCATTTTGGGCTATCATCTTATATGCTTTTTGCTTTTCTACTGGTAGAAATTCATATTTTATTACCTACTTATGTTCATGATTTCTTAGAAGGAAAGGGTGACATTTACGCTTCAGCAGAAGTATATTATTCACTTGGTGCAATTTTGGCTGGTGTATTTGTTATTCGTTTTTTCAGAAAGAAAAACTCGATTTTTGGCATTATCCTTTTAATGCTTATTGTGTCTTTCGCTTTTGTTGGAATGGCTTTTATTAAATCGCTTTGGTACTTTTTTATTGCAAATCTTATTTTAGGATTAACCAATGCAGGAGTGAGAATCCTTAGAACTACTTATCTTTTTAATCATATTCCTAACAATATAATCGGTCGAACAAATTCAGTTTTTAATTCCTTAAATATTATGGTTCGGATGTGCTTGATAGGACTTTTTGCAATGCCCTATTTTCTTACAAATGACAATGTGCGTTGGGGTTATTTGGTGGGAGCTGTAATGATAATTTTAGCTATTGTTCCTTTGCTATTACACTATAAATCTCTAATAAACCTAGAAAAATTGGAAAGCAATTAGCTTTTTACAATACTATATTGTAAAAGGTGTAACCTTTCATCAGGAGTAATTTGAATAAATCGTTTATATTTCAAACTCCATTTCATTCCTTTTGAGAGCATCCCTTTATTTATATGGCTTGCAATAAAAGGGTGGGTTGAAATTCTTATTTTCCCATTGCTAGATTTTTCAACTATATTTTTAATTTTATTTTCAATAGTATCAATAAGCAGTAAGCTAGAATCAATTTTTCTATTTCCAACACACATTGGGCAATTTTCTCTAGTATCAATATTCATTTCTGGGCGAACCCTTTGGCGTGTAATTTGAATAAGACCAAACTTTGAAGGAGGTAAGATATGATGTTTTGCTTTATCCCCCTTCATTGCCTCCCTCATCTTTTCAAAAAGAGATTTTCGGTTTTTCGCATTATACATATCGATAAAATCAACTACAATTATCCCACCCATATCTCGTAAGCGGAGTTGCCGAGCAACCTCTTCTGCTGCTGATAAATTTACTGCTAAAGCATTTTCTTCTTGGTCTTTTTTTGCATCTACTTTTTTACCAGAATTTACATCAATCACATGCATTGCCTCTGTATGTTCAATCACAAGGTAAGTTCCATTTTTCATATTTACAGTTTTTCCGAAAGCTGCCTTTATTTGTTTGGTTACATCAAAATTTTGTAAAATTGGGGTTTTGCCTTTATAAAGCTTCAATATTTTTTCATGTTCGGGAGCAATGCTCATTAAATAATCTTTTAGTTCTAAAAATAACTCTTTATCATTTACATGTATGCTATTAAAACCCTCATTTAGAATATCTCTTAAAATAGCGGTGGAACGATTCATTTCTTTCAAAATCATCTGTGGTGCTTGTGCCATTTTAAGTTCTTTAAAAACATTTTGCCATTTTTTGTATAAAGCCTTAAGGTTAGAGTCTAATTCTTCTACTTTTTTACTCTCTGCAACCGTCCGCACAATTACCCCAAAACCTTGTGGTTTGATGCTTTGTAAAAGGCGTTTTAGTCGTACTTTTTCTTCTTGTGATTTTATTTTGTTCGATAAAGATATTTTATTAGAAAATGGAAGTAAAACCATGTTCCTCCCTGCAATTGATATTTCGGTAGTTAATCTTGGTCCTTTAGATGAAATTGGCTCTTTGGATACTTGCACCAAAATTTGATCCCCTGATTTTAGAACATCTGTAATTTGCCCTGATTTTTCAATCTCTTTTTCTTTTCTGAAATTTTTTAATGAAGCAGTATTACTTTTTTTTGCAATTATTCTCTCTGTAAATTTCTTATACGAATTTACATTAGGGCCTAAATCAAGATAGTGTAAAAATCCATCTTTCTCATGTCCTACATTTACAAAAGCAGCATTAAGTCCGGGCACTACTTTTTTTACTTTCCCTAGATATATATCGCCAACTGAGTAGCTATTATTGTTGTTTTCTTTATGAAGTTCAATTAGGTGTTTATCTCGCAAAAGTGCGATTACTACCTCAGATGGCCTTGAATCGATTATAAGTTCGAATTTCATGGCTTGTATGATTAAAGATTAATAGAAAAAAAAGATTACTTACTTTTATGTCTATTTTTTCTCAAACGCTTCTTGCGTTTGTGAGTGGCCATCTTATGTCTTTTTCTTTTTTTTCCGCTTGGCATTATTTAATATTTTAATTTCTTTTACTCAGATTTTTTATTCTGATTATTTTTATTTTATGCTTTCTTTTACCTGTTTTACAAATACTTTTGCAGGTTTAAAAGCAGGAATATGGTGTGCTGGTATAATAATAGTAGTGTTTTTTGAAATATTTCTTCCTGTTTTTTCAGCTCTCTTTTTTGGTTTAAATGTTCCGAAACCTCTTAAAAATACTACTTGATTATTTGTAATAGAATCTTTTACCTCAGCCATAAACGCTTCAACTACAGCAAGTGTTGTTACTTTTTCAACTCCTGTTTTCTCCGAAATCTTTCTTATTATTTCTGCTTTTGTCATTACTTGATTATTTTATTTGATATTAATATAAATAAGTTTATTCTTGTTTTTTAATAGCCTGCAAATATATCAACTATTTTTGAAAGAAGTTGCACGAATAATAGTCTTTTTTTATTAATTATTAATTTAGTATTCAATCGTTTATGAGTTTTTCTCTGAAAATTATTGATTGGTTTACAAAAAACAAGAGAAGTTTACCTTGGAGAAATAGCAAAAATCCATACAAAATATGGCTTTCTGAAATTATTCTACAGCAAACAAAAGTGGCACAAGGGCTTCCCTTTTACAACAAATTTATTTGTAATTACCCTACTGTTGCTCATCTAGCTAAGGCTACAGAGAATGAAGTCTTAAAATTATGGCAAGGATTGGGATATTACTCTAGAGCAAGAAATCTTCATTATACTGCAAAGGAGATTGTTAAAAAATATAATGGAGTGTTCCCAAAAGACTATAATACCATTTTAAAACTAAAAGGAGTTGGCACTTACACAGCATCAGCTATTTGTTCTTTTGCCTATAATCTTCCCTTTGCAGTGGTAGATGGAAATGTGATTCGGCTATTAAGTAGATATTTTGGCATTGCCACCGCATTTGATAGTAGTGATGGTAAAAAAGAGTTTCAACTTTTAGCACAAAAACTCCTAATTAAAGATAGTGCTGCAGAAAATAATCAAGCAATAATGGAATTTGGAGCTCTACAATGCACGCCAAAATCTCCAAATTGTAACATTTGCCCTATGCAAAATAGTTGTTTTGCTTTTAATAATCATTTAGTTAATGAGTTACCAAAAAAATCAAAGAAACTTAAAATTAGAAAAAGATATTTTGAGTTTTTAATTATTAATGAAAATAAAAAATTAGCAATTCAAAAAAGAAAAAACGGAATTTGGAAAGGACTTTATCAATTTCCACTTATTGAAAATACTAACGAAACAACAGAAAATACAATTATACAATCAAAAGATTGGAAAAATTTATTTAATAACAAAGCTACTAATATCATGAAAATATCCTCAACTATAAAGCACCAACTTACACACCAAACAATTTATGCACGATTTTGGCATATTAGTACAAAGCCAATTCTGCTAAAAAATACCGATTACATCCGAAAAGAAGATATAAAAAAGTACCCTATACCAAAACTATTAGAAAAATATCTTGAAAAAATTGGAATGATATAGCTATTTTACTACATTTGTTAATCACAAAAAACAAATATTATGGCAGGTGTAAACAAAGTAATTTTAATCGGAAATTTAGGAAAAGATCCTGAAGTAAGGTATTTAGATAGTGGGGTTGCAGTTGCAAACTTCTCATTGGCAACCACCGAAAACTACAAAAATAAAGAAGGCGAAAGAGTAAGCCAAACAGAATGGCACAATATTGTGCTTTGGAGAGGATTAGCTGAAGTGGCTGAAAAGTGGCTGAAAAAAGGATCTTCCGTTTATATTGAAGGAAAAATAAGAACCAAAAAATGGGAAGATAAAGAAGGAAACACCAGGTATACTACTGAAATTTTGGGCGACAACATGACTATGTTGGGTAAAAAAGAGAATGGTTCTGCTGAAAAAACAGAAACAGCTCCAGAAGAAAAAAGCATTCCCCAAGAAGAAAAAGGAGACGATTTACCTTTCTAAAAAAGTTAAATACACCCAAAATTGGAAGAAGCATTTAGTTTACTTTTACTGAGTAACTTTTTTGAAATAGCATTACAGCCAATATCATTCGATATTGTATTGATTTTTCTTGTCATTATTTTTTTACTTCTTTGTTCAGCTCTTATTTCTGGTGCTGAGGTGTCTTATTTTTCTCTTACACCAAAAGATTTAGAACAATTATCAGAGGATAAATCTAAGAAAGCTAAATCGGTATTAACTCTTTTGAAAAAGCCAAACAAGCTATTAGCTACCATACTAATTGTAAACAATTTTATAAATATTACTATTATTATTTTAACTACTTATTTTACTTCAAGTATTTTTAACTTTCCAGAAAATTCAATCTTTGAATTTCTAATTCAAGTTGTAGTCATCACATTTCTAATTGTTCTTTTTGGAGAAATTACACCGAAAGTATATGCAAACAGAAATGCTTTTTGGTTTAGTAAAAAAATGAGTATTCCTTTAATTTTGAGTAGCAAAATATTCTTACCTTTAAGTTATTTACTTACTTCAAGCACTGCTTTTATCGATAAAAGATTAAAACGAAAAACAGAAGTGGTATCAATGGATGAAATCGCAGAAGCATTGGAATTAACTACTGAAAATAAGCATAATGAAGAGGAACAAAAAATACTAAAAAGCATTGTTGAGTTTGGGAATATTGATGTAAAAGAAATTATGAAATCAAGAGTAGATGTAGTTGCTATTGAACAAGATTTACTTTTTGAGAAAGTGATTGAATTAGTGGTAGATTCTGGCTTTTCACGAATACCAGTTTACAAAAATCAATTTGATGATGTGGTGGGGATTTTATATGTGAAAGACTTAATTCCTCACATTGAAAAATTAAAAGATTTTAAGTGGCAAGATTTAATTCGCCCTGCCTATTTTGTTCCTGAAACAAAAATGATTAACGATTTACTTAAAGAATTTCAGGAGAAAAAAATACATTTAGCAATAGTGGTAGATGAATATGGAGGCACTTCAGGTATTGTAACTTTAGAAGATATTTTGGAAGAAATAGTAGGCGATATTAATGATGAATTTGATGATGACGGAAATTTCTTTTCTGTATTAGATGAGCATAATTTTATTTTTGAAGGAAAAATATCTTTAAATGATTTTCTGAAAACCGTGAAAGGAGAAACAGATTATTTTGATGATGTAAAAGGGGATTCCGACTCCTTGGCAGGGCTTATTTTAGAATTAAAAGAAACAATTCCAAAAAAAGGAGAAGTGATAAAATTTGCTCCTTACACCTTTAAAATTGAATCTTCTGATAGTAGAAAAATAAAGCGAATAAAGGTACAAATAAATAAGGATGAATAAAGTAATTATTATTTCTATCGCAATACTATTTTTTTCTTGCCAAGAAAATTACACTCCAAAACCAAGAGGGTTTTTTAAGATTTCTTTTCCAGAAAAAGAATTTCAGCAATACACAGGAAATTGTCCTTTTACTTTTCAATTTCCAACTTATTCAAAAATTGACACCTTAGAAAAAAGATGTTTTTTCAATTTACAATTCCCTGACTTCAAAGCAACTTTGCATGTGAGTTATTTTCCTGTGAGTGAAAATTTATATGAGCATACGGAAGAATCAAGAACATTGGCATACAAGCATAGCATAAAGGCAAATGCCATTAGCGAACAGCCATTTATCGATCAAAAAAATAGTGTTTTTGGCTTAGTTTACGACTATGAAGGAACAACCGCTACCGCTTTACAATTTTACCTTACCGACAGCACAAATCATTTTTTTAGAGGCGCACTTTATTTTAATACGGAAGTAAATGATTCTCTTATTCCTATTACTAATTTTTTGCAAGAAGACATAAAATACCTTATTGAGAGTTTTCGCTGGAAAGAAAAATTAGCACAGCAGAAGACAGTAATACCAAAACTGCCACAAGCTGATGTGCCACAGCAAAGAATATTGGAACCCCAAAAAGCAAAGTAATTACGCCTAAAATTATCTGTAAACTTATTACTAACAAAAGGTTTACAGACGCTTTTTGTAATGCCGTATTTCTAGCTTTTTGCCAAATATAAATTGCAAAAAACAAAACAAACCATGCCATAATGCGGTGCAAAAATTGAATATTAAAAGGGTTGTTCAATACATCAAAATTTTTCAAAATATCAGGAGTAAAGTTTGTAAATAAGCTTTGAAAAAACCCTTTTCCTGCCGGCAATAAATAACCAGCTTTTAGCCCTGCTGTAAAAGCCCCATAAATAATTTGAAGCGTTAGTAAAAACATAAAACCTTTACTTAATTTATTAATTTGAGGATTTGTAAATTTCTCTTTTTCTTTTACTTCCATTATCAACCAGCAGATATAAACTATCAAAGTAAAAGCAGTAAGCAAATGAATTGCTAAACGAAAATGACTTACTGCAGGTACATCTACCAAACCACTTTTTACCATAAACCAACCCAAGAAACCTTGCAAACCGCCAAGCAGTAAAAGAAAAACCAATTGGTTTTTTAGTTTTTTGTCAAGCCATTTCTTTTTCAAAAACCACAAAAAAGGAATAATAAATACCAATCCGATTAGCCGTCCTAAAAGTCGGTGTAAATACTCCCAAAAAAAGATGGCTTTAAACTCTGACAAATTCATACCCTTATTTATTTTCTGATATTCAGGGAATTGTTGGTATTTAGAAAAAGTTTCTTGCCAATCAGTTTCATTAAGTGGAGGAATAGTTCCTCCAATAAGCTTCCATTCCACCATGGAAAGCCCTGAATGTGTAAGGCGGGTAATTCCGCCAATGAGCACCATAGTAATTACTAAAAACAAACCACTATACAGCCAAAGGGATATTATTTTCTTTTGTCTGGAATTCATCTGCACAAAAATAACTAAGCTATATTTGCCAACAATTATTTTTATGGAAAAATCGATAAAAAATTACTTTATCCTCATTTTTTTAGCAATTATTTGGGGAAGTTCCTTCATTCTGATGAAAAGAGGTTTAGAGGTCTATTCCTACACCCAAGTGGCAGCTTTGCGGCTTTTTATTGCTTTTCTTTCTCTTTTACCCTTTGTTGTGCGTGCATTTAAGAAGGTCGCTAAAAAGCATTGGCTTGCAATAGTAATTACTGCTTTTTTAGGAAATGGTATTCCGGCTTTTTTATTTACCAAAGCCCAAACCCATTTAGATAGTTCTTTTGTTGGAATACTCAATTCCCTTACTCCACTTTTTACACTTTTACTTGGTATTTATTTTTTCAAATCGCGCCCAACTAAAACCAATATTTTTGGAATAATAATTGGGCTAAGTGGTGCTTTTCTGCTTTCTTCTTCTAATTTAGATGGCTTTTTTACAATTAATTTCTATACATTATTGGTGGTTTTGGCTACATTATTTTATGCAGTAAGCGTAAATGTAATACGAAAATATCTTGCAGATTTGGATGCAATTTCAATATCGGCACTTGCCTTTTTATTTATCGGGCCTGCATGCGGAATCTATATTTTTAGAGGGAATTTTATACCTTTACTTTATTCAGAAGGAGGAGTAGATGCCCTTATTTACATAGCTATTTTAGCAATAATCGGCACATCTTTGGCAGTTGTCATCTTTAATAAATTAATAAAAGATTCTTCTGCTATTTTCGCATCTTCTGTTACTTACCTCATTCCTATTGTCGCTATCTTTTGGGGTATTTGGGATGGAGAGCATATACTTCTCACCCATATAGTAGGCGCTACAATTATTCTTTGCGGAGTGTATTTGGTAAATAAGAAATAAACAGAAATTAACTAGCTAATGGGATAATTTTTAACGCTTCCACTTCAACTGCAAGTGCAGCCAATTTGCTTTTTGTTTTTTCCAGATTAGAGATTGTATCCTCTTTTGTTTGTTCGTATTTATCCTTCACGCTTTCAAACATATTATTGTAATATGTTATGCCATCATTCATGTTTTCAAAAAAGCGATTAAAATATTTTTCTTGTTTTTTGTTCCAATCTTTTTTTGCCTCTTCCAATTTATTTTTGAGATAATCCATATACAAATTAAGTTCCTTTATAAACATATTTGGTCTGTCGGTTCGGTTCATAAAATTCTCTAAACCATAAATATGTTTTGTCATATCTTCTAAGGATAATAACTTATCAAAATATGCCATATTTGGTCCTGGACAAATGGAGACCGCTTTACTTTCCCTTGTTTGAATATCATTAGTAACAACTGCTGCTGCTGAAAGCCCCATACACAAACAAACTTTATCTGTTATTTCTTCTGAAATTCCAAGCTCTTCAATTTTGTTTTTCTGATACAAACGAGATGCCGTGCAAACACCCTTTTCATCATATTCTGTGCTGAAAGCCAAATACCTTCTCGGACATGGACTTCCCGGTTTTCCTTCTTCCACTTTTTGCCATTTCTCCACCTCTTTGGATGCATTTCTCAAATTATTAAATGGCTCTCCAAGTGGGGAAACATTACTCAAATACAAATCTTTTTCTTTTGCTTTAACCAGTTGCTCTCTTGTCTTATCATCCACAGTAGTTACTTCTGGAACTAATAAAAATGGGGTTCCCCAGCCAACTGAATCTAGCTCATAATGTTTGATTAAAAAATCATGTTCTTCTGCTGTACCAACTCCACCTTGTGCTGTAATTTTTAAAGCCAATGATTTTTCAGGAGCAACTCTATTATTTGCTTTTAGTGCATCCTTGCAAATTGCATAAACTTCCTCAATCAACTCTTCTCTTTTTTCTTTGAATTCAGCTAAAATTGGCCCCATTAAATAACCATCAGTTGCAAAAGCATGACCGCCACAATTCAAGCCAGATTCAATTCTGTATTCTGAAACCCATAATCCTTTTTTTGCTAAGAATTTTCCTTGAATAAGTGCAGAACGATAATCACTAACTTTCAACACTATTTTCTTTTTGATATAACCCTCAGCATTAGGATAAAAATCTTCAAACTGTGCAATATATCCATATAACCTTGGGTTCATCCCTGCTGAAAAAATAATGGATGATGCCAAATCAGAATTGGCATAACCCCTTAGGGCAGCATGTGCATCATTATATTCTGATGGCAAAGCCTCATTTTTGAAAAAGTTTGGCTTATCTACTTTGGTCATAATGTTTACATCAATACTTCCCATGTTCAGATTATCTTTTAACCAAGCAGAAATCTCATCCGTATTAAAATACTTTTCTGTGAGTTTATCAAATTCATTTTTGAGTGTAGAAGTATCAGGAAAAGAGGTGAAGTACAATTTTAAAGCTTCCACTTTTTCTTTGGTAGCGGTAGTATATTCTTCATACTTCTGAGTAGCCAATGTGTTTACCAAATTCAAATAAGAAGTAATTCTATCAGCACGATAATCCTTAGTATTATTTTTTATTTCTTCATACTGCAAATTATTTTTCTCAGCATATACTTTTCTAAGTCTTTCCAATAATACATCATCCGCCAAAGCGATTACAGAATCAATACCAAATTGTGCAACTTTAAGTGGTGTATCTGCCGTAAAAGCAGTTCCCATTACAGGAATATGAAAGGTATGTTGTTGTGTCATTATTTTTTCTTGTAAAATGGCGGCAAAGATACTAATAAGTAAGCAGTTATACTATTATTACCTATCTTTAACAACTATATGAACGGTATGCCTGCTTTTTTGTTCTAGTAATACTTGCTTATTTTTCAGCAATTTTTCTATGGAATCTTCATCATAATGACGAACAGTATACATTGTTAAGCTATCATTAAAATGAACTTCAAAATTTTCTTTTAAAGCCGTTAATAATGCTGGAACTTTATGCCTATCATTATCTACACAAAAAGAAAAACTTACTGCCGAATTTTGCATCATATTTACTCTTACTCCATAGTGAGCAAAAAGAGAAAAGATGGAACTTAAATGCTCTTCTACAATAAAAGATAAGTTCTTATCAGCAACTGAAATTAGGATTTGATTTTCTTTTACAATATAAGAAGGAACAAAAGGCGCAATAGTATTAAAATCACCAATTACTGAACTCTCTTTTTCAGGATGCAGAAAAGATTTAACCTCCAAAGGAATGGATTTTCTTTGTAATGGCTGAATGGTTTTTGGATGCATCACTTTTGCACCATAATAGGCCAATTCTATTGCTTCTTCAAACGGGATTTTCATCAATTGCTCGGTATCCTCAAAAAATCTGGGATCGGCATTCAGTACCCCATCTACATCTTTCCAGATTACAACTTGCTTTACATCAAGTGCAAAAGCCAAAATAGCGGCTGTAAAATCAGATCCTTCTCTGCCCAAAGTAGTGGTAAAATTCTCAGAAGTACAGCCAATAAACCCTTGTGTGATTATGGGGAAATGAGTGATTTTATCTTTGCAGAAACTTATGGTTTGCTCCCAATCGATTTTTGCATTTCTGTATTTGTTATCGGTGCGGATAATATCTCTTGCATCTAGCCAAGAATTTGCAAAACCATTATCGCTTAAATAAGCACTCATTATTTTGGTAGAAAGCATTTCACCAATGGGCACAATTTGATCATAATTAAAAGCATAATCAGGATTTGGCTCATCCTCTAACACCCACTCAATTTCAACAAAAAGATTATTCACCTCATTGTAAATAGTATGATTTTGCTCAAATAAATCATTCAATAAATGCTCGTGAAAATCTTTTACTTTTTGCAGTTTTTCCTCAGGATTTCCGCTTTTCTGCATATAGTCCTCCACCACTTCTTCTAGCATATTGGTAACTTTTCCCATGGCAGAAAATACTACCACTAAATCCTCAGTTGCATAATTACCCAAAATTCCAGCAATTCGTTTTATGCTTTCCACATCCTTTATGGATGTACCTCCAAACTTAAAGATTTTTATCATTTATTCATTTGAAATTTACGGATACAAAGTAAAGAATTATTTTCTCACCAAATCCTTTTAATTTTTCGATATTTGCAGAAGATAAAAAGCACATCACAAATTATGAAAATTGCATTCTTAACTTCTGGCGGAATTGCACCATGCCTATCCGCATCCATAGGAAGATTAACGGAAAATTATTTGAACAAGTATCCGGAAATAGAAATTATTGGCTACCTAAATGGCTACAAAGGATTGCTATTGGGCAACAGTATTTCTTTTCCGAAAACACTAAAAGAAAAAACAGATTTGTTTTACAATTTTGGCGGTTCCCCAATTGGAAATAGCCGAGTAAAATTAGTAAATATTAAAGATTGCATCAGCAAAGGATATGTTAAAAAAGGAGAAAACCCACTGGAAGTGGCGGCAAAACAATTGGTAAAAGATGGCGTAACAATTTTACACACCATTGGAGGTGATGACACCAACACCACTGCTGCTGATTTATCTGAATATCTGAAAAAAAATGATTATAATTTAACGGTAGTCGGCTTGCCTAAAACGGTGGATAATGATGTCTACCCTATTGCCCAAACATTAGGGGCTTGGACAGCAGCCGAGCAAGGCGCTATTTTCTTTGAAAATGTAGTAGGTGAAAACACAACTTCTGACAGGCAACTCATCATTCATGAGGTAATGGGCAGGCATTGTGGATGGCTTACGGCTGCAACTGCTTTGGAATACCGCAAGCGATTAGGAGCAATGACATTCATTCCAGAAATAGGAGTGTTAAAAGAAAAGTGGGAGGTACATTCTGTACTCTTACCAGAGGAAAAAATTGACTTTGACAATGAATGTGAGCGGCTCAGCAAAGTAATGGACAAATATGATTGTGTAAATGTTTTTTTGAGTGAAGGTGCAGGGATGGATGTTATAGTTGCCGAAACCGAAAAATCAGGAGCAGAAGTTTTAAGAGATGCTTTTGGTCATGTGAGGTTAGACGATTTGAATCCCGGACAATGGTTTGCCAAACAATTAGGAGAACGCCTCAAAGCCAATAAAGTGTTGGTGCAAAAAAGTGGCTATTTTGGGCGTTCTGCAAAAGCAAATCAAGCAGATTTAGATTTAATTTTTGAAGTGGTTGACAAAGCAGTTGAGAGCGCAACAGCAGGAATTAGCGGAGTAGTTGGCTGGGATGAAGACAATAATAACCAACTTTCTTGCATTGCCTTTGACAGAATAAAAGGAGGAAAACCATTCGACACTTCTCAAAAATGGTTTCAGGAAATGATGAGAGAAATTCACGCTATAAAATAGTTTTTCTTGAAAGCCCCACTACTCTCCTATTTTGGCCAACCAAAAATTGCTGCAAAATTACAAAGTTGTATTGCTCATGAAAAATCCAAAATTTGGCTGAAAGGTTTGGTCGGCTCTTCCTTTGCTTTGGCTTCATCTGCAACTATTAGAGAAAGCAAAAGACCTCATCTTTTTATTTTTACCGACAAAGAAGAGGCACAATATTTTGTAAATGAAGTGGAAGCACTTCTGAACAATGAAGTTTTTTTCTATCCGGCATCTTACCGTAGGGCTTATCAGTTTGAGCAAACGGACAATGCCAATATTTTATTGAGAGCGGAAGTCCTCAACAAACTCAACAACAAAAGGAATCCTATTATTATTACTTATTCGGAAGCACTTTCAGAAAAAGTAGTAAGCAGAAGAGAATTAAAACGACAAACCATTACAATTCAAATTGGCGATTTGCACGAAATAGAAGAATTAGAAGAGCAATTATTAAGTCATCATTTTGATAAGGTTGATTTTGTGATTGAACCTGGACAATTTTCCATTAGAGGCGGCATTGTAGATGTATTTTCTTATGCAGACGAACATCCTTACAGAATTGAATTTTTTGATATTGAGGTGGAAAGTATTCGCTCTTTTGATATCAACTCCCAACTATCAATTGATACAAAAAATAAAATCAATATTGTACCCAATACTGAGGCCAAAAAAACTGACAGTAAACATGTGAGTTTTATGAATTACCTTCCTAAAAATGCTGTAATTTGGACAAAAGACATTGCTTTTAGCCAAGGGATATTAGATGACTATTTTTCGAAAGCAAAGGAGCATTTCAATGAATTAGAAAGTGGTGAAACAAAGCATCAAAAACCAGAAGACCTCTTTACCTCTGGCGAGAAATTTTGTGGGCAATTAGAAGATTATTCCATTATTGAATTTGGAAATGCTCATTATTTTGAGACTACAAACAGATTAGCATCTAACACCAAGCCACACCCAATTTTTAATAAGCAATTCGATTTGCTAAAAGCCGATTTAATTGAAAATAATAAAAAGGGAATAAAAAATTTAATTCTATGTTCATCTGAGGAGCAAGAAAAAAGATTTGAAGCAATTTTCGAAAATGCAAAAGAAGAAATTCAGTACAAATGCATCCATTTTTCCTTACATAATGGCTTTATTGATGAGGTTAATCAACTAGCAGTTTATACCGATCATCAACTTTTTGAAAGGCATCACCGTTTTGTTTCAAAAACCAAGTTTTCAGACAAACAAGCCATCACACTCAAACAACTTACCAATCTTCAAATTAATGATTTTGTATCGCACATTGACCATGGCGTTGGGCAATTTTCTGGGCTGTACAAAATTGCTAATAACGGCAAAAAGCAAGAGGTCATAAAACTAATATACAAAGACGGAGACATCCTCTATCTCAGTATTCACGCCTTGCATAAAATTGCTAAATTTTCAGGAAAAGAAGGGCACAAGCCAAAAATTCATCAGTTAGGAAGCCCTCAATGGTTAAAAACAAAAAACAAAACCAAAGCAAGAGTAAAGCAAATTGCGTTCGATTTGATACAATTATACGCCAAACGAAAAACACAAAAAGGATTTGCCTTTTCGCCCGATAGTTATTTACAATATGAATTGGAGGCATCTTTTATGTATGAGGATACGCCCGATCAAAGCAAAGCAACAGAGGCACTAAAAGAAGATATGGAAAAGGAAACTCCTATGGACAGATTGGTCTGTGGTGATGTTGGTTTTGGAAAAACGGAAGTAGCAATAAGGGCTGCTTTCAAGGCAGTTTCTGATAGCAAACAAGTCGCAATATTGGTCCCCACCACCATTCTTGCTTTGCAGCATTTTAAAACTTTCAGCAAAAGGATGAAAGATTTTCCTTGTAATATTGATTACATCAACCGATTCAAAACCACAAAAGAGCAAAACGAAACGCTCAAAAAATTAGCAAATGGAGAAATTGACATCTTGATTGGAACACACAGAATTGTCGGCAAAGATGTAATATTTAAAGATTTGGGGTTGATGATAGTAGATGAAGAACAAAAATTTGGAGTGAATATTAAAGACAAACTCAAAACTCTAAAAACAACAGTAGATACGCTCACACTTAGCGCTACCCCAATTCCAAGAACCCTACAATTTTCTTTGCTTGGCGCAAGAGATATGTCGGTCATCAACACCCCGCCTCCTAACAGGCAAAGTATCGAAACCAGAATTATTGGGCTTAATCAAGAGGTTATTAGAGATGCAATTAGTTATGAAATGAGCAGAAATGGACAAGTATTTTTTGTACACAACCGTATAGAAAACATCAAAGAAGTGGCAGGAATGGTTCAAAGATTATGCCCAGATGCAAAAATAAAAACTGGACACGGACAAATGGAGGGAAGGCAAATAGAGCAATTGATGGTGGACTTTATGGAAGGTGAATTTGATGTTTTAATTTCTACCACCATTATTGAAAATGGGGTAGATATTCCAAATGCAAATACCATCATCATCAATAATGCGAACAATTTTGGGCTAAGTGATTTGCACCAAATGAGAGGAAGAGTTGGACGATCGAACAAAAAAGCATTTTGCTATTTAATCAGCCCACCAACGCATCAAATTTCAGCAGAAGCAAGGAAACGACTGGATGCCTTAGAGCAATTTTCAGTGCTTGGAAGCGGCTTTAATATTGCCATGCGCGATTTGGACATTAGGGGTGCAGGCGATTTGTTGGGGGCTGACCAAAGTGGCTTTATTAACGATATCGGTTTTGAGATGTACAAAAAGATTTTGGATGAAGCCATTGAGGAGTTGAAAGAGGAAAAATTTCAAGATTTATTTGATGATGAAAAAGAAAAATTCTACATCAAAGATTGTGCCTTAGATACGGATTTGGAGATTTTAATTCCTAATGATTATGTGAGTAATGTTGAAGAACGACTTAACCTTTATAAAGAGTTGAATAGTTTTACAAAAGAGGAAGAAATTGTAACTTTCGAGAAAGAATTAAAGGACAAATTTGGAGTATTACCAAAAGTAATTTACCAACTTTTTGATGCTTTGCGTTTAAGGTGGCTAGGAAAAGAAATTGGTTTTACAAGAATTATTTTGAAATCAGGAAAAATGAAAGCTTATTTTCCAGACGACAAAACTTCTTCTTACTTTGAAAGTCAACAATTTTCAAAAGTCTTAGATTATTTGAAAAAGAACTTCCATACTACCCAGATGAAAGAAAAAAATGGGAAGTTGTCTTTTGTGGTAAAGGAAATTTCAGGGCTTAGTAAGGCTATTGATTTATGTAAGAAAATCAGTTTGAACGAATCGCCTCAACAGGATCCAACCGTGATGCAGAAAAAGCAGGAATAATACCGCTTATCACCCCAATAATTGCTGAAACGGAAAGCCCAAGAATTATATTTTGAGTAGTTAAGGTCAAATTAAAATCGAGCATTTCTCCTGCAACAGAAGCCAAAGCCCACACAATGGCTAATCCAAAGGCTCCGCCCAATATGCACAAAAAGATAGATTCAAAAAGAAATTGCAAAAGGATGAAAATGTTTTTTGCTCCTAATGCTTTTTGAATCCCTATAATTTTAGTTCTTTCTTTTACCGAAACAAACATAATATTTGCAATACCAAAGCCCCCAACTAAAATGGAGAATCCTCCAATAATCCACCCAGCAATTCCAATAACAGAAAACAATTGGTCCAAACCCTGTTTTATCAAACTTACTTCATTCATGGAAAAATTATCATCTTCCATGGGGCGCACTCTTCTTATGGTTCGCATAATCCCTCTAAGTTCATTTTTTAGCTCTTCATTGCTCACCCCTTCAAGCGCACTTACCATAATTATGGGGTTGCTTTTTCTTTCGTTTATAAATCTTTTTGCAAACCAATAAGAGCACAACACTGCATTATCTTGTGAATTTCCTGTAATACTTTCTCCCTGCTTTTCAATAAGTCCAATTACTTTTGCATTTATTCCTGAAATCTTGATGGTCTCTCCGACAGGATTAAAATCAAAAAGAGCTTCTGCCACATTATGCCCAATTAAAACAAAGTTTTTTCCAGAGTTCATTTCGCTTTGTGTGAAAAATCTTCCCTTTTCCATATTAAAAGACAATATTTGGGGAAACTCATAAGTGATTCCGCTAATCTCTACATTTTCCAAAACATTATTTCCGTTTTTTACTGTTCTCCGGCCTTCAAAAAGAAAGGCAACAGAATTGGAAGTCATGCATCTTTCTTTTATTTTTTTGAATTCCTTAAAAGTAACTTTTGGTCTTTTAAAGTATTTCCACCATTGGTATTCGCCCCCCCCTCCCCAAGGCCACTTTTGAATATACACCACATTCTCGCCTAAGGATTCCACACTATTTCTCACATTTTTTTCCAATGCATCCACAATGGTAAAAACAGAGATAATTGCCACAATTCCTATTGTAACCCCTAGCAAAGAAAGAAAAGTTCTAAGACGATTATTTACAATTGCTAGCCATGCAAAACGCAAAGATTCTGTAAAAAGTTGGAAATACATTATTGTTTTTTAAAAAATCAAATCTACGCAAATTTTACTAGGAGTTAACAATTGTCTGTAAGTTATTAACATTATGATATTTTTCATATTTATGCTTGAATATTGATTAGGATTTGGGTAAAATTGCACTTATAGATGACAGGAGAAAAAATCATAAAAAATGCCCTTATTTCAGTATTCCATAAAGATGGATTAGGCCCAATTGCAGAAAAATTAAATCAGCTTGGCGTTAGCATTTACTCAACAGGCGGAACTCAAAAATTTATTGAAGATAAAGGGATTAGCGTAAATAGGGTGGAAGATTTAACTTCCTATCCTTCCATTTTAAGTGGGCGTGTAAAAACATTACATCCAAAAGTTTTTGGTGGTATTTTGGCCAGACGAGAAGAAGAAAATGACCAATTACAATTAGCAGAATACAATATTCCAGAATTCGATTTGGTAATTGTTGACCTCTACCCTTTTGAAAAAACAATTTCCTCTACCAATAATGAACAAGAAATTATAGAAAAAATTGATATTGGCGGCATCTCTCTAATTCGTGCAGCTGCTAAAAATTATAAGGATGTGCTTATTGTTTCGGAAATGAGTCAGTATGATGAATTATTGGAGATTTTAGAGCAAGGTGAAAGCACAAATTTGGTACAAAGAAAAAAGTTTGCTACTTCTGCTTTTAACATTTCTTCACATTACGACACTGCTATTTTTAATTATTTCAATAAAGATGCAGATGATACTTTCAAGCAAAGTATTCGCAGAAAAAAAGAATTGCGTTATGGAGAAAATCCGCATCAAAAAGGAATATTTTTTGGAGAAATAAATGATTTGTTTGAACAGAAAAATGGTAAGGAATTGTCCTACAATAACCTTTTAGATGTAGATGCAGCAGTAAATTTAATTGCTGAGTTTGATGAATGTACCTTTGTGATTTTAAAACACAATAACGCTTGCGGACTTGCAAGTAGAGAAAAATTGATTGACGCTTGGAAAGATGCACTTGCAGGCGATCCTATTTCTGCTTTCGGGGGAGTATTAATTACAAATCGAGAAGTAGATTTAGAAACGGCAAATGAAATTAGTCAGCTCTTTTTTGAAGTGATTATTGCCCCATCATACAATGAGGATGCGCTTCAAATTCTTTGCCAAAAAAAGAATAGAATTGTGCTCATTAAAAAAGAAATTGCATTACCTAATAGACAGTTTCGCACTGCTTTAAATGGCGTTCTATATCAAGAAAAAGATTTGAAAACTGATAGCGTATCGGAGATGAAAACAGCAACTGAAAACAGTCCAACCGATACACAATATACCGATCTTGAATTTGCTTCCAAAGTATGCAAACACACCAAATCGAACACCATTGTTTTTGCCAAAAACAAACAGTTATTGTCTAGTGGAGTTGGTCAAACTTCAAGGGTTGATGCGCTTAAACAAGCAGTGGAAAAAGCCAAGAATTTTGGTTTTGATTTAAATGGGGCAGTTATGGCATCTGATGCTTTCTTCCCCTTCCCTGATTGTGTGGAATTGGCAAATAGTGCTGGGATAAAAGCTGTTATACAGCCAGGAGGGTCGATAAAAGATCAGCTGTCAATTGATTATTGCAATGCCAATAATATGAGTATGGTAATGACAGGAACAAGACATTTTAAACACTAAAAAATATAAATTATGGGCTTTTTTGATTTTATGACAGAAGAAATAGCAATTGATTTAGGAACTGCTAATACGCTTATTATACATCTGGATAAAGTAGTTGTTGATGAACCATCTATTGTGGCAAGAGATATTCAGACCAATGAGATTGTTGCCATTGGGACAAAAGCACAGCAAATGCAAGGGAAAACTCATAAAAAAATAGAAACTATTCGCCCACTAAAAGATGGGGTAATTGCCGATTTTCAATCCTCAGAACAAATGATAAGAGGATTTATAAAAATGATTCCTAGAAAAAGATCTTTGTTTTCCCCTTCACTTAAAATGGTTATTTGTATCCCCTCTGGCGTAACGGAAGTAGAAAAAAGAGCTGTTATTGATTCGGCAGAACATGCTGGAGCAAAAGAAGTTTTCTTAATACATGAACCAATGGCGGCAGCTATTGGAATAGGAATTGATGTGCTAGAGCCCAACGGAAATATGGTGATTGATATTGGTGGGGGAACAACAGAAATTGCGGTTATATCTTTGGGAGGTATTGTAACTGAGAAATCCATCAGAATTGCAGGGGATGAATTTACCGACAATATAAAAAATTACATGAAAACAAGGCATAATATCGCCATTGGAGATACTACTGCTGAAAGAATAAAGATAAATGTGGGTTCAGCACTTACCGAATTGGACGAACCACCAGCTAATTATGCAGTACATGGGAGGGATTTGATGACTGGAATTCCAAAAGAGATTGTGATTACTTATAAAGAAATTGCTGAGGCAATGAATAATTCTATTGAGCAAATTGAAGAAGCAGTAATGAGTGCACTTTTCCAAACACCACCTGAACTTTCTGCTGATATTTATAATACTGGACTTTATTTAACTGGAGGCGGATCAATGCTTAGAGGGCTTGATAAAAGAATTTCACAGAAAACAAAGTTACCAGTCTATGTAGCTGAAGATCCCTTAAGGGCTGTTGCTAGAGGCACTGGAATTGCCCTGAAAAATATTGAGAAGTTTCCATTTTTAATAAAATAATATTGGTTGATGTATGTACAACCTAATTCAGTTTATAAAAAAATACCATTTTATACTTTTATTTCTTCTCATTGAGGGATTCTCTGTTTTTCTACTTGCATCTAACAACCATTATCAAGGAAATAAAATAAATGCTTTTAGCCAGAAATATATTGGAACTTTTCATGCTGGACTATCTAATATTTCTGAATTTTTCAAGTTAAAACAAACTAACAAATTCTTGGCTGATGAAAATGCAAAATTGCATTCATTATTAAAAACCCAAAATTCTTTTAAAGGAGATTCTGTATCCTTTGACAATTCATTATTTAAGTATCAATCTGCAAAAGTTATTAATAATTCCGTGCATAAAAGCAATAATTATTTAACACTAAACAAAGGTAGTCGCCATGGCATAAAAGAGAAGATGGGCGTGATAACTAATAATGGAGTAGTAGGGATTATACATTCTGTTTCAGAAAAATTTTCTTTAGTAATTTCTGTTTTACATCAAAAATCAAGTATTAGTGTAAGGTTAAAAGATGAGATGTTTCTTGGAAGAATGATCTGGAGTGACTTTAATTATAGAGAAACTACTATTGAAGATATTCCAAATCACGCTAATTTAAATGTTGGAGATACAATAATAAGTAGTGGTAATTCTGCCATTTTCCCTGATGGAGTAATAATTGGAGAGGTTATTTCATTTCAAAAAATTCCGGGAGATAACTTTTATAAAATAAGGATTCAATTTTTTGAGGACTTAAATCGATTGCACTATGTGTATGTTGCGGAATCCTTAATAAAGCAAGAAAAAGAATTGTTAGAATTAAACGCAAAAGATGATTAAACAACTTTACAAATATTTTTGGCTAACGCCCGTTTTTATCTTCATTCAGATTTATATATTAAATCAAGTATTGTTTAACGGATACATCAATCCTTATTTTTATATCATGCTGATTATTTGTTTGCCACAAATAACACCTAGATGGTTCTTGCTTACTTTTGCGTTTTTCTTAGGATTTTTTCTTGATGTTTTTGAAGGGTCTATCGGCTTTCATTCCACCGCTTGTGTAATGATTGCATTTATAAAACCTGCAATTGAAAGAATCGTTATTCCCAAAAATACCATACATGCAGAACAGGACCTTTTTTTGCAAAAATTAGGATTTAAAATGTTTACTGTTTATGCATTTATGCTGATTTTTATTCATCATGCAATTTTGTTTTTATTAGCTCATTTCAAGCTAGCAACATTTACAGATATTCTTGGAAAAATAACGCTAAGCAGTTTTATAACATTTGTAATCATCATTGTTTGCCAATTCTTTTTCTTTAATTCTGAAAGAAGAAAATGAAAATCCACAATAACAGAAAATTTATTGTAAAAGGAATTTTTATTTTTATTGCGTTGGTGTTTTTGTGTAAACTCTTTTACATTCAAGTTATAAATGACAAATATAAATTTTCAGCAAAAAATAATGTTTTACGATATGATGTGAAATATCCTGGAAGAGGATTGTTATATGATAGAAATAATCAGCTTTTGGCTTATAATGAAGCCTCTTATGATTTGATGGTTGTTCCAAGAGAAGTAGAAGATATTGATTCGGTTTTGCTAAGTGGTTTGCTAAATATTACAATAAAAGAATATGATAAGCGAATGAAAAAAGCAAAAAAATACTCAAAATATAAAGAAAGTGTTTTTGCAAAAAAGATTGATGCAGAAACCTTTGCAAAATTACAAGAAATGCTGTATCAGTTTCATGGTTTCTTTGAAAGAACAAGAAGCAGTAGAGCTTACCCTTTAAATACCGCTTCTAATGTGATGGGGTATTTGGGAGAGGTAAATAATAAAATCATAAAAAAAGATAATTATTATACGAGTGGTGATTTAATTGGTGTAAGCGGAGTAGAAGTGGCTTACGAAAAACTTTTAAGAGGAGAAAAAGGGATGGAATTGGTTTTAGTAGATGTACATAATAGCAAAAAAGGAAAATTTAATGAAGGTAGATATGACACAAACTCTGTTTCGGGAGCAAATATAACTACTACAATTGATGCTGATTTACAAAAATATGGAGAACAATTAATGCAAAATAAAATTGGGAGTATTGTTGCTATTGAACCTTCATCTGGCGAAATTCTTTCTTTGATTTCTTCTCCAACTTACAATCCAAATGTTTTAACGGGAAGAAAAAGAACAGAAAAATTTAAAGCACTTTTAGAGGATGGAAATAAACCGCTTTTTAATAGAGCTCTTTTGGGACAATATGCTCCTGGTTCTACTTTCAAACTTATAAATGGACTTATTGCTTTACAAGAAAAAACACTTAAAGTTTATGATAATTATAATTGTATAGGTGGTTACAAATACGGAAATAATAAAATTATGCTTTGCCATGAGCATAGCAATCCTATAAATTTGAAAAAAGCAGTAGCAATATCCTGTAATGCTTATTTCTGTAATGCTTATCAAAGCTTTTTTGATAAATATCAAAACACGGAAATTGCTTATAATACATGGTATAATCATGTCGCAAGTTTTGGGGTGGGGCAATGGATGAATAACGACTTTACATCAGGGAAAAAAGGACTTCTGCCTAAAACAGATTTTTACGATAATATTTATGGAAGGACACATTGGAATGCAAGCACTGTTTTATCACTTTCTATTGGGCAAGGTGAACTTCTGCTCACCCCTATTCAGATGGCGAACATTACTGCAATTATTGCAAACAGAGGATATTATTTCACCCCTCATATTGTAAAAAAAATTGGGACAGAGTTTATAGGAGATGAGCAATTTACTAAAAAGAAATACACTACGATTGACCCTATTCATTTTAAGAGTATTATTGACGGCATGCAAATGGTACTGGAAGATGAAGATGGTACTGCTAAAAATAGTAGGGTTAATGATTTAATTATTTGTGGAAAAACGGGAACTGCACAGAATACTTCTGGGAACAAAGAGGATCATTCTATTTTTATTGCTTTTGCACCAAAAGATAATCCGAAAATTGCAATTGCAGTATATGTTGAAAATGGTGGATTTGGTTCTACTTGGGCTGCCCCAATTGCAACTTTAATGATTGAAAAATATTTAAGAAATGAAATAATTAATAAGCATTTAGAAGAGTTTATCTTTAATGGAAATCTAATATTAACTAAATGAGAATAGAAAAAAAAATATTTGGTAATGTAGATTGGATAAGTGTTTACCTTTATTTATTGCTGCTATTTTTTGGATGGATAAATATTTATGCATCACAATATAATGACGATCAAACTGTTATTTTTGACCTAGCACAAAGACACGGAAAACAACTTGTATTTATTGGAGCATCACTATTTGTTGCCTTTATTATTCTAATAATTGATTGGAAATTCTTTGAAGCATTTTCCTATCTTTTGTATGGAATAATAATCTTTTCATTAATCAGCTTACTTATTTGGGGAGCTACAACAGCAGGAGCTACTTCATGGTTTGAGATTGGAAAATATAAGTTGCAGCCCTCCGAATTTGCAAAATTTACCACCATTTTAGCAGTTGCAAAATACCTAAACACTCATAATATTAAAATGCAAGCAATCAATACTAAATTAAGAAGCTTTGCGATTATTTTAGTTCCGTTATTATTAACTATATTACAAAATGATTTAGGAACTGCTCTTGTCTTTTTCTCACTTATTCTGATGCTTTATAGGGAGGGATTATCAGGAAATGTATTATTATTCGGACTTATTATTTCAATATTATTTATAGTAACTCTACTACTAAATAAATTCACCTTTATTGTAATTCTTTTTGCAATTGCTCTCTTTATTTTCCTGTTTTCCAGACGAAAAAAGAAGGAATTTTTAGTCATTTTTGCAGGGCTTACAATTGCAATTTCATTTGTGTTTTTAGTAAATTATATTTTCTTAAATGTATTAGCACCGCATCAAGTAGAAAGAATAAACATACTTTTAGGAATAGAAATTGACCCACATGGAGCTGGCTATAATTTGATACAATCAAAAATTGCTATTGGCTCAGGTGGCTTTTTTGGAAAAGGATTTTTGAAAGGGACTCAAACAAGGTTTGATTTTGTTCCAGAACAAAGTACTGACTTTATTTTTTGTACAATTGGTGAGGAATGGGGTTTTTTCGGATCTTTAATTTTCATTGTAGTTTTTGTAGCACTACTTCTTAGAATTATAAATTTAGCAGAAAGACAGAGGTCAAAATTTTGTAGAATTTACGGCTATGGTGTTGCCTGTATTTTATTTGTTCATTTTGCAATAAATATTGGAATGACTATCGGATTAGCTCCAGTAATTGGAATTCCATTACCTTTTATTAGTTATGGCGGATCATCCCTTATTGGCTTTACAATTTTGCTGTTTATTTTTCTTAATTTAGATTCTTACAGATTGCAAATTTTGAGATAAAAAAACCCCGAAATTCGGGGTTTTAATTATTTTATTTTGAGCTATAATTATTAATAAAAATTATTTCTGTTATCTACAATTTTTGCATTTTCTTTTAATACATTGAAAGCAGCTATTGCGGCATTTTGTTTTAATGTACTCATCATTTGCTGTTGCTGTTGAGAAAAGTCACCACTACTTAATCTTTCATTTCTATTAATTACCTTAAGCACAAATATAGCATTCCTTCCAATTATTGGATTGGTAATTTCCTCTTTCCCAGAAGCACAAGCAAGGCCAACTAAATCTGGCTCTATTCCCAAGTTTTGAATTTGATTAGATAAAAAATTAACTTTTTCTGCAATCTTCACTTGACTATTCATCTTAGTTGCCAATTCTTGTAATGTGCTAAATTGCTCTAATTTTATTTCATCAACTATCATTTTTCCTTTTTTCTGTTTTCTTACTTTTGATTCTATTTCTTCTTTTAAATCTTCTAATGGTACATCTCCTTCTTCATTTATTTTTGTGAGAACTGCTACCACATAATTGTTACCAAACTCAAATACTTCAGATACCTGATCAACTGTTGCATTTTGCATCCATTTTATCATTGTTCTTGAATTTTCTAATCCAGATATATTCTGTTTACTTGGTATTACTTTGTATTCATTTCTTTTCACTAAACTTGGATTTGCTGATACTACACCATTAAAAGTAGCAGTATCAGAATCTAATAGTGTTCTTGCAAATTGTGCTGCTTGTGTGTAATAACTATGGTATGTTTCAGAGCTTGGTTCAACAATTCTATCTATATACGCAATTTTAACTTTTTTAGTATTTCTACTTTTTTTGGTTACTTCAATAAGGTGTACTCCAAATTGGGATTGTACAATAGTCAAATCACCTTTATTAGCCGTAAAGCAAACTTCATTAAATTCAGCAACCATTGCACCTTCCTTAAACCATCCTAAATCTCCTCCTTTTATTGCAGTTGTTTTATCAATAGAATATATTTGGGCTAAATCAGCAAAATCTTTTCCCGACTCAATTTCCTTCTTCACGGACTCCACAAGGGCATTAGTAGAATCCAAATCTTTATTTTCATCTGGTGAGATAAGGATATGTCTTGCTTGCACAGAGTCTGGTCTATATTGAATATCTACTAATTTTGCTACTCTATAGGTTCCTTCTGTAAAATTATAAGGCCCTATTACTGTACCTTTCTTAGCAGTAAAAAGAGTAGTAGTATTTGTATCTACAATATCATCTTTTTTTGTAAAATTAAAAATCGTATTAAAATTATCAGAATTTCTTTTTACAAAAACCTCATAATCATCATAAGTCGAAAAGTTTTTTGATAAATTTACTAAGTTGTTTTTGGTATCCTCATCATCTTTTTTAGATGGAACAACTGTAAAAGCTACATAATCTACATCTCTAGATTCATTTTGCTGAAAATCATTAAGGTGGCTCTTATAATAATCCTTTATTTCCACTTCAGAAACATCAACTAATCCATCAGAAATATGGTTATATGGAACTGACACATACTCAAAACTGATATTTTCATTTGCTTGATTAAAATTAAGCTGTGCTTCCATGCTGCTCACATACATTCCTTGTTTAACAAGATTGTTGTATTTATCATTTTTCCTAAGATTTCTTATGTATTTTTCATAACCCAACCACTGTTCTCTTGCTTGCCCGTTTTGGTCGTTTTCTAAATTCTTCATATACTGAATCATTTTCGCCCTATCAAACTGCTTAGTAATTGGGTCTTGAAAAATTTGAATTTTACTAATTTCTGGATGCACATTGTTTCCTTGAAAAAGTTCAAACATTTCTTCCGAATCCACATCAACTCCTAACATTTCAAACTCTGTATTAAATATAAGCTCACGAATATACTCATCCCAAATTGAATTTCTGATTTGAGATAATGTACCTTGATTTATTGTAGAATTAGGGTTTGAATTTTTCCAATTTTCTGTTCCTTTTTGCACTCTTTCTTCAAATGCCTGAATAGGAATTTCCTCACCTGCAACTTCTCCTACAAAAAATCCACCTCCACCACCGCTTCTTTTGGATTGCATAAAATCTCCTAATATAAATGCTAACATTGCTATTCCAATTACCGATAAAAGCAGTGTTGATCGTTTTCTAATATTTCCTAGTGTTGACATACTTTAATTTGTTTTTTTGAGGTGGCGAATATACAAAGTTAATTGAGATAAAAAAAGTGTTTTTATTAACTGATTTTATTACTCAAGAAGATGAATTTGAATCAATTTAATACTTCTATCATTTACCTCTTTTACTACAAACATAAATGATTCTATTTTCACTTCTGTTTCCACTTCAGGAATATCCTCATGAAAACTTAACAAAAGACCTGCTAAGGTTTCGTATTCTTGAGATGTTGGTAAGTTGAGTTCATACTTTTTATTGATAGAATCTACCTCCATTCTAGCAGAAAAAAGGTAAGTTTTTTTATCTATTTTTGTATCGATAAGTATATCCTTATCATGTTCATCCTCTATTTCTCCAACAATTTCTTCTGTAACATCTTCAACAGTTACCATACCTGAAGTACCTCCATACTCATCTACGACCACAGCAACCGCTCTATGCTGAGTAATAAAAAGCTCAAGCAAATCAGAGGCCGATATAGTTTCTGTTACAATTGGGATTGGCATCAAAATTGATTTTATTCTTTTTGGTTTTTTAAACAAATCCAAAGAATGTACATATCCAATTATATTATCTATATCGCCTTTATAAATAAGAATCTTTGAAAGTTTTGATTGTATAAATTTTTCTTTAAGTTGAGTAATAGAAGTTTCAAGCTCTAAAGCAACAATTTCTGTTCGGGGAACCATGCATTCTCTAGCTTTTATGCTAGTAAGTTCAAGAGCATTTTGTAACATTTCTACTTCAATATTCTCATCCTTATTAGTGTTTAGTAGAGAAAGGTATGCATCTAAATCTACTCTATCAAATAACCTTTGGTTTTCTGATATTTCTACTTTAAACAACCCCTTGAGAATCCATCTTGAAAGAGCAATCATTAGTAAAATAAACGGATATAAAATAGTATAAACAAATAGTAAAGGCAAAGAAAAAAACTTTAATGTTCTATTAGAGTTTACTCTAAAAATTACCTTTGGAATAAACTCTGCAACTACCAAAATAATAAGTGTAGAGATAATAGTTTGTACTATTATTAAAATAAAAGTTGAGCTAATAAATTGATTCAAATTATTTTCTAAAATATCTGCCATTAGCACACCATAAACTACTAAGGCAATATTATTACCAATAAGCATAGTTACAATAAAATGAGATTCTCGTTTGGCAAAAATTGAAATAATTCTAGAAGTAAATCCTTCTGATTTTTTATCGAGTTCTAATTTTAATTTGTTTGCCGAAACGAAAGCAATTTCCATTCCAGAAAAAAATGCTGACAATAAGAGGGTAATTATAATTAGTAAGATATACATTGTTAAGGTAAAATTATAAAAAATGTATTAATTAACGGTATCTTTATCATCTCTTATATTAATATTCCCTCTCACATTAGTTATTTTATATGTTGAAAAATCGGGAGTTGACTCAAACCCATCTCCAAATATTATCTCATTTTTGGAAGTGATTTTTACTGATTTTTCTGTATAAATAAGATTTGATTTTTCGTCCCAAATAAGCTTTTCGGTATTTAGTTTTTCCTGCTTTTGATTTATTAATTCCACATTTATTTCCGCTATCATTTGTTGTTTCTCATCATCAATAATTGCTTGCTGAGCAGTAAGAGTTGAGGTGAGCATTGCTGAATCGTTATAAAAGTAAACGACAAGCCCTTGCGAGAAATTAATCGTGGGTGATGGCTTAGTAAATCGTTCAATTTTTTGTGCAATAATTTTTACCTTTACTTTCCCTTTCTCTGTATAAGTTAGCTCAGCTTGCTTCAATGTTTCAGAAGGTACTTTTTCGTTACTTACAAATGTTTTCACAATTTTCGTATCGTTACTGCATGAAAAAAAAAGAAATGCGTAAAAGCAGATGAAAATGCTTTTAGAAGTAAGTATTCTGATAAGTTTTATCAATCGCTTGTTCTTACTTTAGTATTTTCATTTATCCAGCATTCTACCTTATAAGTTTGCCCAGACTCTATGCCTTGAAAAAAACACTGCTCGGTATTTGGGAAAAATTTGGAGTAAGTTGCAATAGATTTATTTGCTTTAGCTGTAATAGAAGAATCAACGGTTTTTGCTTTGATAAATTTATCGACAACCAACCAATAAATAGTTGCTTTTTCAAAATCAGTAGAGCCACATTTTTTTACAGAGGAAGCATAAATATTGGCAATACTAATGTATGGCTCTCCCCAATCTGGGCGTAATTCTACCGATTTATAAGCCATTGAGCGAGCCGTACTATAAGTGCCAGAAATTCGGTATGCATCTGCTAGTTCTAAATAATATTTTGCTTTTGTTTTACCCTCTTGCTCAAGTTCAACCGCTTGTTTAAAATAATCAATTGCTTGCGAATATTTCTTTTTTGTAATATTCAACTTACCCATATTACTTGCAGAAATAGCAGAAGGGGAGAGTTCATGTAACCTAGTTGCGGCATCAAAATAAAGTTGATTTTCTATACATTCTTTAATGGCTAAAAGGCGGGTAATTCTTTTTAACAAATCAATATCTTCAGTAGTATTTTTAAATTTTGTAGAAAAAATTCCAATCAAATCTTCACAATTTGCATAAGGAGCAAAAAGAGACTCAATTATTTCTGATGCTTGGGTATAATATTTTTCTTTTTTTGGATTATTCACCAAATTATAATCTATGATTTCCGCCACCTTTGCATAAGATTCTAATACTGCTTGTTTATCTAATTTCTTATTTCCCTCCATAAGAGTAGTTGCCTTGAAATAAGCTGCTAAAGCTCCTGCATCCGAATTATTTCCTTGTAACTCTAAAGATTTACTCAATATGGAATGTGCTAACTCAAAACTAGATGGCTTGTACTTTATTAAATCTGCTCCCTTTCTTCCAAGAACAAATCCTTGCTTGCCAAAATATTGAATCCTTTTGTCGTAAATCATCATCATTGTATCAATATAAGCATTTTTATTTTCAGGATTTTTTTTCATTAAATCCTTGAAGAGCGTTGGACCATTTTTATAAATGTTTCCGCTTGATGATGGACAATTATTATATACCCATCTCCATGGCTTTATAGCATCATCATAATTTTTTTGCTTATAGTATTCTCTGTATAGTGAAAGATTTGTCACACAATTTACACTATCTTCTCCATATTTTGATTGTGATTGCACGCTTCCAGCCAATAACAATACACTAAATAATACCCCAAATTTTCTTCTCATTTCACTTCTTTTTTTAATCGTATTTTCTTTTTACAAACCAAATATCTCTTAAGCTAAGTCCTATTTGAAAACGCAAAAATTGTTCTTTTATTAAATTATTATTTGTAGTTCCTTTTTCTCCCATTTCCACTGAAAGGTTTATTTCTGACTTTGTTTTTCTAAGGGGAAGTCCAAAGCCAAAACTTACGCTTTTCTCTGTAAGTTGGGTGTTATACAATTGCAAATAGGTTTGTTCAAATTTCCCGCCAAAACGGAATTTGATAAGTTTCCAATATTTATTTACCGAATTATAATCTGGGGTAAATTGCAATCCTCCAGAAAATTTCATACTTTTTGTTAAGGAATCGGATTCTCCAAACATTCGGTATTCTGACCAATCTTGCATGCTAAAATCCGTCATCAGTAGCCATTTTTTATCAATCTCCAATGAAAATCCAACAGCAATATTTTGAGGTAAAATCATATTATTAGAAAATCCTGTTGTAGTATTTTCAGCAGTATCTTTTACAACTTCAAAAACGGAAGAAAAAAGCTCGTAAGTTTCAGTAAGTACAGATCTTTTAGCTGAGATTTTAGCATTATTATTTGCCGTAAAACCAAAAGATAAATGTGTATTTTCATTGACATCTTTATTGTACATTAACCCTAATTGATAGAAAAATCCTTTTACAGAAATACTGGATTTTTTTCGAGTATTAAAAGTTGTTCCATCTGTAAAAATTACTTTTTTATTTCTGTAAAGCCCCCCAAAAAGATAATTAGCATTTGCCCCAAGCGATAGATTATTAGTAATTCTATAAGCCATACCAACATACATTATATTTAATCCGCCATCTCCTAAATAAGAATAATTTATCAGTCCTAAATCAGAGTGCAATTCAGAATCCTCAATTTGATAACCAATATTACTATATGGTAAAAAGCCAGCACTCGCTCCAATTTTTTTGCTAATAGGGAGTCCTAAAATAAAATGAGAAAAAGAGGAATTGTTGGTTATTTGCTCCAAATTAGCAGTTTGCATTTTGGTGCTTTGGTGCGTTCCTCCTAATGAAAATATAAAGGAATTTGCCTTAAAAGCCGTATATGATGCTGGATTGTAAGGATTTACAATATTAGGATTGTAACTTGCAATTGATGTGCCTCCCAAAGCCGCATATTCTGATAATACATTAGATTGTAAATTACCAATTCCAAAGCGAGAATAAGGAGAATTTATTTGATTTTGAGCAATTATACTTCCCCCAAAAAAAAGTAATATTAGAGAAAGATAGATTTTATTTTTTCGCATTGAATTCAAGAATTATGTTTAGTCCTTTAAGTACTATTAAAGGATCTGCAAATATGCTATTTTTTAAGTGTTTTTCAAAGAATTTATGACTTCCACCGCAAACAATAACGATAGATTCCGGGTTTTCTTTTATAAATGTAGTAATTCCCTCATCAACTTCATCCAATACCCCTTGTTGCACTCCTGCAATAATAGATGAATTCGTGTCATTTCCAATCATAAAGTGCTTATTGGAAAAATTAATTTGAGGTAATTTAGCAGTAAAAGTATGTAAAGCATCATAACGCATCTGTATTCCAGGACTTATTCTTCCACCACTATAATTACCATTAGTAAAATAATCAAAAGTGATACAACTGCCAGCATCAATTACAAGAATATCTCTATTAAGAAATTTATTATTTGCCCCTACTATAGCAGCTAACCTATCTTTACCCAAAGTTTTTGGTGTTTTGTAATTGCTTAAAATAGGGAGAGCTGTATTATGTGTTAAAATTAAAGAATTGAAATAAGAAATAACCGCTTGAATACGATTGTCTATTTCTATAACAGAAGAAATAATAGAGGCAGAAATATCAAAATCATTGGTAAAAGGCAGAATATTAGGTAAAGTTATTTTGTCAAAAGTTTTATATTTCACTATCTCTTTCCCTTTGAATATAGCTACTTTACTACTAGAGTTTCCAATATCTATTATAAGATTCATTAAAATAATTTGAACGCAAAATTAAACATTTCAAAAGGGGATCATATGAAAACAAAAAAATATTTCGCTAAAACAAAAAAACAATTAAATTTGCAGCCCCAATTATGTTGGTGCCTTAGCTCAGTTGGTAGAGCAATGGACTGAAAATCCATGTGTCCCTGGTTCGATTCCTGGAGG
>JACNLP010000038.1 GCA_014381465.1 Flavobacteriales bacterium
CATTTCTTTACTTATACTTTAAATAGTTTACATTCTTAAAATGGTTTAAATTTATATCATTTCTAAGGTTATTATCAAATTATTAATAAAATATCATTTCTATTTGCATATTTATTTAATACTCTATCTTTGCAATAGTAAATTAATACAGCTATAATTTCATGTCTAAGCGTAATTCTGACAACTTACATCAATTAATTTTATCTTTAACAAAATCAGAAAAAAGGTATTTTAAAATTGATAATAGCAATAGCAAACAAATCCTGCTATTTGATGCTATTGATAAGCTAAAGGAATATGATAGTACTACACTAGTAAAAAAGATAAAAGATAAGTCAATAACAAATCAATTGGCCTTAAATAAAAATAGGCTTTACGCTAGTATTCTTAAAAGTTTAAGGGCTTTTCATTCCAACAATACAGTAGATAGTCAGCTAATAAATATGTACTTAAATGCGGAGCTTTTATTTAATAAAACCTTGTACAAGCAAAGCAAAAAGATACTTACACAAGCTAAAAAGATAGCAGACAAACATGAAAAGCACAACATACTTATCCTAATTGCTAAGTTAGAAAAGAAGTTGTTTGAGAAAAATAATTATTCTGGTGTAGATAATGAAATAATTAAATCACTTATTGATACGGATAAAGCTCTTGGGCTTTCCATACTTAACCATGTGGAGTTTTGGGGCTTAAAATCTTTATTGTTTTCTCATATGTACAAGCAAGGCCAAGCGCGTACTAAAGCCGAACAAGAGGAGTTTAATAATATCATAAAACATCCTTTGCTAAAGGACTATAAAAATGCAATAACAACTGAAAGTAAATATTTGTATAATCATATTTATAGTGCTTATCATTTTAGTTCCAATCAATTTGCTGATAGCTATGGATACCTTATGAAAAATGTGAAGCTTATTGAGGATAATCCTGCAATTTTTAAAGAAGAACCCAATACTTTATTTTCTATACTCACCAATGTTATTTTTATTGGTAATTAGCTTAGAAAATATGATGAAGTAGAAGTTTTGTTAGCAAAACTAAATGCCTTAGTTACTAAGCTTGAAAAAACAGCTAATGATGATTTAAAGCTAAAGTTGTTTGGCAGTATCTATAGTTTGGAAATACATATGTATGTGCAAAAAGCAGAATTTGAAAAGGCTTATGCGCTTATTCCTAAAATTGTTTTTGGAATACAGGAATATGGCAGTAAAGTCCCTCCTATTCGTTTGGCTGATTTTTATTATAGTATGACAGCTGTTTGTATTGCACTTCAAAAATATTCAGAAGCTCTGCAATATATTAATCAGTTATTTAGCTCAGTTAAAATTGCTGAAACAGAGGATTTATATGCCTTTGCACAACTTATAAAAATTATGATTCATTATGAGTTAGAACATACGGATTTACTCCCTTATATTACTCAATCCACTTACAGGTGTTTAAAGAAAAGTGAGAAGTTTTATAAATCAGAAAAACTAATATTGCAGACCTATAAGTCAGTGTTAAATAATCCTAGTAAGGAAAAGGAATTGTTTAAAAAACTTGTTGCTGGTTTAAAAGCAGAAAATGAAGAAGTAATGCTTAATCATTTTGATTTTATTTCCTTTTTTAAAGGTAAAATTAAAGGTTCTTCTATGTCAGATATTTTGAAAAAGGGTAGAGGATAGTTCATTCAAAAACAAGCTCTATTTCTGATTTTTTAATCCTTCTTATTTTTTTAGACAGTTTTACTAGTCTTAGATTTCTTCTTGCTGTTAGTTGCAGAGTTTTTACTCCAAAATCTCACATCTAAATACTATAATACTAAAATCTAACTCCCTATCTTTGCAGTATTAAATTAATAAAATGAAACTAACAAAGGAGATTATTTTAGCGGCATTATCCAATATCACTTTACCTAATGAAGAACAAAATTTGGTAGAGAGTGGTGCACTAAAGAATATCCAGATTTTTGGTGCAGATGTTGAGTTAGATGTAGAAATTAAGAATCCTACTTTGCAATACAAAAAAAAGGTGGAGGTGGATTGTTTAAAAGCAATACACGATTATGCTTATGAAAAAGCAAAAGTTAAGGTTAATCTGATAATTAATGCTCCCCAACAAGAAACTCAAATAAAAGGAAATCCTATTCCTGGAGTAAAAAATATAGTAGCAGTTTCTTCAGCTAAAGGTGGAGTTGGGAAATCAACTATTGCAGCTAATTTAGCAGTTGGTTTGTCGGATTTAGGATATAAAGTAGGAGTTATTGATGCTGATATTTATGGGCCAAGTATGCATATTATGTTTGGATTGGAAGGGGCAACTCCAGAAGCAATTCAAATTGATGGAAAATCAAAAATAAAACCTTTGGAAAGTTATGGTGTAAAGCTATTGTCTATTGGCTTTTTTGCTCAAAGTCAGCAGGCTGTAGTATGGAGAGGTCCAATGGCTTCCAAAGCTTTGAATCAATTATTGTGGGACACACATTGGGGAGAGTTGGATTATTTGGTGGTAGATTTACCTCCAGGTACGGGTGATATTCATTTGTCACTAGTACAATCCATTCCATTAACGGGTGCAGTTGTGGTAAGTACACCTCAAAATATCGCTTTGGCGGATGCCAAAAAAGGGGTGAATATGTTCCGTATGGATAGTATAGATGTGCCTGTTTTAGGGATGGTAGAAAACATGGCTTACTTTACTCCTGAGGAATTGCCAAACAATAAATATTATATTTTTGGAAAGGAGGGTGCAAAAGGTTTGGCTGAGCAAATGAATATTGATTTGTTGGCTGAAATCCCTCTTGTGCAATCCGTTCGTGAAGCTGCTGATGCGGGTAGGCCGGCAGTATTGCAAGGTGCCACTCCTATTGCAATTGAACTTTTAAATATGGCAAAAAATGTAGTGGCTGCAATTGAAAAAAGAAATACTACTTTAGCACCAACAAAAGCAGTAGAATTAACAAACTCAAAAGGTTGCTCAACTAAATAAAAAAATATGGGAATTATTACAGATCAAACTATTATCGATAAAATAGAAGGAGCACTTACTGAGATTAGACCTTTTTTGGAGGCAGATGGTGGTGATATTAATTTTATTGAGCTTACTGATGAGTGGGTGGTAAAAGTAAAGCTTTTGGGTGCTTGTAGTAGCTGTACTGTAAGTATGATGACCATGAAATCTGGGGTGGAGCAAGTCATTAAAAGAGCTGTACCAGAAGTAAAAGAAGTGATTGATATTACCTCTTTATAATTTTCATTTCAAATTATTAGGAATAATGCAAATTGGAATTTCTTTCATTTTATGCATATTCGTGTTTCTCATTTTTTTATAGATTTCTAAAACAGCTTTTTCTCTTTTAGATATTTTTTTATCATCTCCTGTAAATTCCATAGCCCATTCCAATTCAGGATAAGTTGCTCCAATTTGCTGTTCATCTGTTTTATCATCATTCCATAAGCCATCAGTAGGTGGAGCAGAAAGAATTTTTGTAATAATTCCTAAATGTTTTCCTAACAAAAAAACTTCTGTTTTTTTTAAATCGGCAATAGGACTCAAATCTACTCCTCCATCTCCATATTTTGTAAAAAATCCAATACCAAAATCCTCTACTTTATTGCCAGTGCCTAGCACCAAATAATTATTGAGTTGTGCAAAATAATAAAGAGTGGTCATTCTTATTCTAGCACGAGTATTGATAAGAGCAAGCTCTGTATTTTCTTTCCTTTCCCCTTTTGGCATAAGGGATATGAAAGAATCAAAAAGTGGTGTTAGTTCAGCTTCCACAGAACTCACATTTTTGTACGATTCTTTCAACCAATTTATATGACTTCTGGCTCTTTGCATTTGAGAAGAGCTTTGATGTATTGGCATTTCAACACAAAGAATTGGCATCCCAGTTTCTGCTCCAAGAACTGAAGTTACTGCAGAATCAATTCCGCCAGAAATACCAATTACGAATCCTTTTGTTGTTGATTCAGCTAAATAGTTTTCTAACCAATTTACAATATGCGATATAACTTTCTTTTCTTTCACAAAATATGTTTTCGCAAAAGTAATTATTGTTTTCAATAAAACTAAATAGATTCTTAATTTTGCAGATATGAAATCATTGAAAATAGTTTTGCTATTTATTTTAATATTGATATTTTTTCTTTTTAAGAAATTTGAACCCGAAAATAAAAAGATAAATATTTACCGATTTGAAAAATCACTTTTTGAAACTAATAGTGAAAAAATTGAGAAAGATATGTTGGTGTGGGAAAAAGAACTTGGTACATTTTTTGAAAGTTTTAATCATGAAGTATTAAGAACAAATTCCCAAAAACAAACTTACCAAAGTGAAATTTTAAATTTTGTTTCTCATCCTGACATGCGTGAGGCTTATGATACAGTAGTTAAAAAATATCCTAACCTAGATTTTTTGGAAAGCGATTTGGCAGATGCGTTTGATAGGTACAATCAGCATTTTCCTAAAAATAAAATTCCAACAGTAATTACCTATTTTAGTGGGTTTAACTTTGGAGTTGTTACCAATGATACTATTCTTGCAATTGGTTTAGATTACTTTTTGGGTAAGCAATGCTACTTTTACAAACACTTATATATTCCTGAGTATATGATGCTACAGAGTCAAGAAAATTTTATTGTTCCTTACTGTATTGAGGCAATTGTAAACAATGAATTTGGTATTTTTGATATAGGAAATGACTTTTTATCTCAGATGATTTTTAAAGGGAAAATAATGTATTTTATAGATGTAATGCTCCCAAAGTATTCTAATGCAGATAAATTAAGATTTAGTAAAGAACAATTGAGCTGGTGTAAGGAGAATGAAAAAAATATTTGGGCTTCTTTTATCGATAATGAAATTCTCTATTCAACAGATGTTAAAAAATTCAATAGTTATCTAAATTTCTCTCCTTTTGCAAAAAGAATGCCCAAAGAGTCGCCTGGTAGAATCGCCTACTGGATGGGTTGGCAAATTGTAGCTGACTATATGGAAAGTAATCCAAATTTGACTTTGGAAGAATTAATACAAAATACACAGTCCCAAGAAATTTTACAGCAATCGGGCTATAAACCATAAATAAAAAATGACAAAAAAATCAAAAATTAGTTTTGAAATTGAGCTAAACGAAAACAATATTCCACAAAGTATTCAATTAAATAGTAGTGATGGACAGCTAAAAAATGTTGAAATAAAATCTTTTTTAATTTCTGCTTGGGATAACAAAACCAAAGAAACATTGCGTATTGATCTTTGGACAAAAGATATGATGGTAAATGAAATGCTAATCATGTATCATCAAACTTTACTCTCTATGGCAAGTTCACTTGAAAAAGCTACAAATGAAAATAATTTAGCTGATGCGCTAAGAGATTATTGTGGGTTTTTTGCAGAGCAATCAGGAATAATAAAACTTAAAGAGAAAAAATAGGATTTGTTTTTTCAATAAAGTCAAGAATTTCTTTATTTCCTTTTCTATCTAGTGTAGAGGTGAAAAAACATTGTGGGATTTCCTCCCACTCTTTTAGCATTTCCTTTTTATAATTTGCTATATTTTTTTGCAAAGATATTTTTCCTAATTTATCTGTTTTTGTAAAAATCATTACAAAAGGTATTTGCTTTTCTCCCAACCACTGCATGAATTCCAAATCAATTTTTTGTGGCTTGTGCCTGCAATCCAAAAGCACAAATAAGCACATTAAGTTTCTTCTATTTTCCAAATAAGAAAAAATTATTTTCTGAAATTCTTCCTTTTGTTTTTTGGAAACAGTAGCATATCCATAACCAGGAAGATCCACTAAATACCAATCCTTATTTATTAAAAAATGATTGATGAGTTGTGTTTTTCCGGGCTTTCTTGAAATTTTAGCCAAATGCTTTTTTCCAGTAATTAAATTAATTAAGGATGATTTCCCTACATTAGATCTGCCAATAAAAGCATATTCAGGTATATTAGCTTTTGGGCAAAGTTTATAGTCCGTATTACTGATAATAAAATCAGCACTTTTAATTTGCATAAAATTAAATGTTAAATTTTAAAGATTATGTTTTTCTAACCACTTCAAAATGATTTCACTAAATGTTTTTGGATGTTCCCACATAGCTGCATGCCCACATAATGGAATCCAATGTAACTCAGAATTAGGCATTAATTTATGGAATTCTTCTGCAACATGAGGAGGTGTAACTTTATCATTTGCTCCCCAAATAAGGCAAGTTGGCTTTGTTATATTTTGAATATCGTTTGCCATATTGTGTCTTATTGCCGATTTTGCATAGCCCAATAATTTCAAAACAGAAATTCTATTATTGGCAATTTCAAATACCCTATCTACTAATTCATCAGTTGCAACTTCTGGGTTGTAAAAAACTTCTTCCGTTTTTGTTCTTATATAATCTTTATCACCTCTTCTAGGGAAAGAGTTTCCTAAAGAATTTTCAAAAAGCCCTGAACTTCCAGTTAGAATTAGTCCATCTACCATTTCTGGGTGGTCTTTAGCAAAAATTAATGCAATATGCCCACCCATTGAATTTCCCATTAATACGGCACTTTTTATGCCAATTTGATTCATAAATTCATATAGATAATCACTCAAGTTTTTAACAGAAACTTTCAATAAATTCCCTTTAAAAAGTTTTAAATCTAATCCGTAAACTTGATATTTTTCAGATATAAAACCCACCATTTCTCCAAAATTTTCTGCACCACCCATAAGTCCGTGCAGTAAAATAATTGGCTTTCCTTTTCCTTCCTCTATATAAGTGAATTTCCCTTTAGTTTTTAGCATTTCTATTTTTTTCAGCAGCTGCAAAGTAAAGAAATTTTATTTGATACAGAAAATGAAAGATAATTCTTATACACACTATCTGAAAAAAGTATAAATGGGGAAAGTTTTCAACAAAGTGGTAAAATGTGGTAAAATGTGGAGTATTTATAATATATTTACACCCATTAAAAAAAGCTAAAAGTGATTAATCTTATAGGGACATACGAATGTAAATCTGATGCTAAAGGGCGTATTATGCTTCCCTCTGCACTAAAAAAGCAATTAGCACCGATAATGCAAGATGGTTTTGTGATTAAAAGAAGTGTGTTTAACAATTGCTTAGAAATGTATCCTATGAAAGAATGGAATGTAATGGCTGCTCATGTAAATAAATTAAACCGATTTATAAAAAAGAATATTGATTTTATACGCTCATATATGTCAGGGTTAAAAGTGGTGGAAGCAGATGGGAATGGCAGAATACTAATTCCTAAGAATCTTATTGTTTTTGCCGGAATTGATAAAGAAATTGTGCTTACCGCATCAGTAAATGTAATTGAGATTTGGGATAAAAAGCAATATGAAGAAGCCATAAAAGAAACCTTAAAAGATTTTGGAAAATTAGCAGAGGAAGTAATGGGAAATCAATCAAATTCAGAAAATACTGATGGAGTATCATAAATCAGTATTGCTAAATGAGAGCGTGCAGGGGCTTAAAATAAATCCTAATGGAATTTATGTAGATGTAACTTTTGGAGCAGGAGGGCATTCGAAAGAAATAATTAAACAACTAAATACAGGAAAACTTTTTGCTTTTGATCAAGATTCAGATGCAAATGAAAATATTTTAGAAGAAGAAAACTTTAAATTGTTGAATGCAAATTTCAGAAACATTAAGAACTTTTTAAGAATGGAAGGGGTAATTGAGATAGATGGATTGTTAGCGGATTTAGGTGTTTCTTCTCATCAATTTGATATACCTGAAAGAGGATTTTCTACTCGATTTTCTGGACTATTGGATATGCGAATGAATCTTAATGCTGAACTGGATGCCAAGCATATTGTTAATAATTATTCTGAGCAAGAATTAGCAAATGTGTTTTTTGAATATGGGGAATTAAGAGAATCAAGAAAAATTGCAAATGCAATTGTGATTAGTAGAAAGGAAAGAGAGATTACAACCACCAAGCAGCTTTTAGATTGTATTGAGCATCTAACTATTGAAAGAAAAAGAAATCAGTTTTTTTCTAGAGTATTTCAAGCCATTCGTATTCAGGTGAATGATGAAATAGGGGCATTAAAAGAAATGTTAAATGCGGCAACCCATTTGCTAAAAGTGGGAGGAAGGTTGTCGGTTATTTCTTACCATTCCTTAGAGGATAGATTAGTAAAGAATTTGATAAAGAAAGGAAATGTAGAAGGGGATTTGAAAAAAGATTTCTATGGAAACCCTCAAAAATGTTTTAAAGAAATCAGCAAAAAAGTAATTATTCCATCAGAAAAGGAAATAAAAAATAATCCAAGAGCAAGAAGTGCAAAACTTAGAATAGCAGAAAAAATATAATATAAAAGTCCGCAAAGTGCAAGAGAAAAATATTGTGTCAAAAATTTTTAAAGGTGAATTTCTTTCTAAAAAGGAAAATCAAGAACATATCCCTTTTATTCTATTTGTTGTTGGCTTAGTCATCATCAATATTACGCTTTACTACAATGCAGAGCGACTTGCCAGAAATATAAATAAGGCAGAAAAGGATTTGTACGAGTTAAGGGTACAGTATATCACAACAAAATCGGAATTGATGGCGAAATATAAGAGGTCAACCATTGAAAGCACTGTGCAGGAAATGGGTTTAAAATCCTCTTTAATAGCACCAAGAATTATAGAAAAAAACTAATGAAAAAGCAAAAACAAAAAATGAATTGGAGATTGATATTCCTGTATTTTTTTATGGTTCTTTTTGCTTTTATTATCTTATCACAAGTTTTTGTAATCCAGCAGTTTAAAGATTCCTTTAGTCAAAACCAACCAGAGTTTATTACAGTTCAAGCACCAAGAGGAAATATTTTTTCTGATGATGGAAGTCTGCTTGCAATATCCATGCCACTTTATGATGTTCATATTGATTTTAAAACTATTAATAAGGATACTTTTAGAAAGTACATCTCTCCACTTTCTAAAAAATTAGAAAGTTTTTTTGGTGATAAAACCGCTTTGGCCTATGAGATAGAGTTTAGAAATGAAAAAAAGAAAGGCACACAATACTTCTTTCTTCAAAAAAAGGCAACATATAATCAGATAAAGATATTAAAATCATTTCCTATTTTTAATAAAGGACAAAATAAAGGTGGACTAATTTGTGAGAGAGAAGAAAACAGAAAATTACCTTTTGATTTATTAGCTAAAAGAACCATTGGCCTAGTAAGAGATGGGATAAAACCAATTGGAATTGAAGGGGCTTATAACCAAATGCTGAAAGGAAAGAATGGGAGAAAATTAGTGCAGAAGATTGGAAAATCAGAACAAATCCCAATTAATTCTACTGCTAATATTTTACCTAAACCCGGAGATGATGTGATAAGTACAATCAATGTTGATTTGCAAGATCTTGCTGAGCAATCCTTATCAAATGCTTTAGAAAAGCATAAAGCAGAATTTGGCTGTGTAATTGTAATGGAAGTAAAAACAGGAAAAATAAAAGCAATTGCCAATCTTAAAAGAACAGAGGATGGAAAATTTTCAGAACACTACAATTATGCAATAGGAGAGCATTCAGAACCAGGCTCTACTTTTAAATTGGCATCTATTTTAGCAGGACTAGAAGATGGACTTTTTAAATTATCTGATAGTGTAGATACTGAAAACGGAAGATTTAAATTTTATGACCGCACAATGGTTGATTCTAAAGTAGGGGGTTATGGAAAGATCACAATTGGAGAAGCCTTTGTATTATCATCCAATGTTGGAATTTCAAAAGTAATACATAATGCTTATGCAAAACAAGCAGAAAAATTTATTGACAGATTATATAAATTCCAACTCAACACCCCTCTTAATATTGAAATTCCTACCCCAGAAAATCCTAAAATCAAAACCCCAAAAGATAGCGATTGGTCGGGTACTACTTTACCTTGGATGTCTATTGGTTATGAACTGAAATTAACCCCATTGCATATACTTGCTTTTTACAATGCTATTGCTAATAAAGGGAGAATGGTAAAACCCATTTTTGTGAGTGGAATAAAAAGAAACGGAAAATTTATTGAGCAAAACAAAACGGAAGTTATCAATCCTGCGATATGTGGAAAAACAAATATCGAGAAAATAATTCCTTTAATGATAGATGTAGTAGAAAGAGGGACGGCAACAAATATTAAGAGTAATCAGTATTCCATAGCTGGAAAAACGGGTACTTCTCAAATAAATTATTGGAAAAGAAAACAGGGAGAGCCAAAGAGTTATAACGCATCTTTTGCAGGATTTTTTCCAGCCGATAATCCTAAATATTCTTGCATAGTATTTATTCAAAATCCGAAAGAAAATGGCTTTTATGGAGGAATAGTAGCTGCTCCTATTTTTAAAGAAATAGCCGATAAAGTGTTTGCATCCGACCTTGAATTGCATGAGGTATTTACATCAGAAAAAAATAGTAGTTCGCCATACACAAAAAATGGAAATAATGAAGATGTGCAAGCCGTATTTAGGGAGTTAGAGATTCCTTTTCAAGCCGACAATGCCAATTGGGTAATTGCAAATGCTAAGAAAGATGTAGTTGAGCTAAAAACACGAAAAATAGAAGAAGATTTAAGAAGTGGTTTCATCCCAGATTTAAGAGGAATGGGAATTCAAGATGTGCTTTTTCTTTTAGAAAATAATGGTTTGAAGGTGAGTTTTTCGGGGAAAGGAACTGTAAAAAAACAAAGTATTCAAAAAGGAAAACAATTTAAAACTGGCAATGAAATAATTTTAGAATTGGCATGAAATCCCTAAAAGAAATATTATATAAAGTTGAAATTGTCAATGTAGTTGGCAGTACGGATTTATCCATTTCAAGTATACAATTTGATTCCAGAAAGGTAAAGAAACAAAGTTTATTTGTAGCAGTAAAAGGAACACAAACAGATGGGTATCAGTTTATTTCACAAGCCATCAATAATGGTGCTACGGCAATTATTACTGAGCAACTCCCTACTGATATAGTGTCAGATATCAGCTACATTATTGTAAAAAATTCTAGCAAGGCATTAGCCATTTTAGCAGCAAATTATTTTGATAATCCATCTGAAAAATTAAAGCTTATTGGCGTAACGGGAACTAATGGAAAAACAACCATTGTTTCTCTTTTATTCCATCTGTTTTTAGGGATGAAGCAAAAAGTTGGAATGCTATCAACTATCCAAAATAAAATAAACAATACAACTATTGAGAGCACACATACGACAGGAGATGCACTTCAAATAAATAAGCTTTTATCTCAAATGGTTGAAAAGGGATGTGAGTATTGTTTTATGGAGGTTAGTTCTCATGCCATTGACCAAAACAGAATTATTGGACTTGCATTCGATATCATGGTTTTCACTAATATTTCTCACGACCATTTAGATTATCATAATACTTTCAATGAGTATATAAATGTGAAAAAGAAAGTTTTTGACCAATTACAATCTGATGCTATTGCTCTTGTAAATAATGATGACAAACACGGCATGAATATGCTAAGAGACACAAAAGCAAATAAGCAAACCTATTCCCTAAAAAGCATGTCCGATTTTAAATGTAAAATTCTAGAAAATCGCTTTGATGGAATGCTTTTAAGTATCAATAATTATGATTTATGGACCAAACTAATTGGGCAATTTAATGCTTATAATGTGTTGGCAGTTTATGCTGTTGGCAGGTTGCTAAATTGTGAGGAAGAAGAATTATTGGAAGGGATTAGTTTACTCGATTCTGCCAGAGGAAGATTCCAATCGGTAAGAAATAAAGAAGGTATGACGGCAATTGTAGATTACGCCCATACGCCAGATGCTTTAAAAAATGTGCTTTCCACCATCAATAAAATAAGAACAGGAAATGAAAAACTGATTACGGTAATTGGTTGTGGTGGCGATAGGGATACCAAAAAACGCCCAAAAATGGCAGCAATAGCTTGCAATTTAAGTTCACAAGTAATTATTACTTCCGATAATCCAAGGTCAGAAAAACCAGAAAATATTATAGTCGATATGATGATGGGATTAGATCCTGTTCAGAAAAAGAAAACTTTGGTAATCACCGACAGAAAACAGGCGATAAAAACAGCTTGCACACTTGCTGAAAATGGCGATATCATTTTGGTAGCTGGCAAAGGGCACGAAAAATACCAGGAGATAAAAGGGATAAAATATCCTTTTGATGATATGGATGAAATAAAAAAATCATTAAACCTAATTAAAAGCTAATGTTATATTACTTATTTGACTATCTACAAGAAACTTATAATTTTCCAGGAGCGGGGGTATTTCAGTATATTTCTTTTCGATCTGCAATGGCAGTGATTACTTCCCTTTTGGTGTCTATGGTTTTTGGGGGAAGAATTATTAAGCTAATTCGAAAAAAGCAAATTGGAGAAGAAATAAGAGAATTAGGCTTAGAAGGAGAAAAGCAGAAGCAAGGAACACCAACAATGGGTGGGCTGATTATTATTTCGGCAATACTGATTCCTACTTTTCTTTTTACCAAATTAGAAAATATCTATATCATCATCATGATTATTTCTACTCTTTGGCTTGGAACGATTGGTTTTATTGATGATTACATCAAAGTGTACAAGAAAGATAAAGAGGGTTTGGCAGGAAGATTCAAGATTTTAGGTCAAGTTGGGCTTGGCATAATTGTTGGGTTGATTATGGTATTTCATGCTGATATTGTAGTAAAAGAACAATTAGCGGACCCCAAAATAATTACTGAAACAAATTTATCTCTTGCCAATGAACATGGATTTGAACAAGAAGCGAAAAAATCTGCAAAAACCACCATTCCATTTGTGAAAAATAATGAATTTGATTATAAAATACTAACAAATTGGATGGGCGATATGGCACCAATCGCTTCCCTTATTTTGTTTGTGCTTATCGTGATTTTAATTATTACAGCAGTTTCCAATGGAGCAAATATGACGGATGGATTGGATGGATTGGCAACTGGTACTTCTGCTATAATAGGAGCTACTCTTGCGGTCTTTGCCTATGTGTCTGGTAATATAATGGCGGCCGATTATCTTAACATTATGTATATCCCAAATACTGGGGAGTTGGTAATTTTTATGGCATCATTTGTGGGAGCTTGTGTTGGCTTTTTGTGGTACAATTCCTATCCGGCACAAGTGTTTATGGGCGATACAGGCAGTTTATCGCTTGGCGGGATAATTGCTGTGGCGGCAATTCTTATTCGTAAGGAATTATTGATACCAATTTTGTGTGGCATATTCCTGATTGAAAACCTTTCCGTAATTCTTCAAGTTGGCTATTTTAAATACACCAAAAAGAAATATGGAAAGGGAAAAAGGATTTTCAAAATGGCGCCTTTGCACCATCATTTTCAGAAGTTAGGCTATAATGAAAGTAAAATTGTAACGCGTTTTTGGATTGTTGGTATTATGCTGGCGATACTAACTATTGTAACGCTAAAATTAAGATAAGGTGGCAAAAAAAATAGTGGTTTTAGGAGCAGGAGAAAGTGGGATTGGAGCAGCTATTTTGGCAAAGAAAAAAGGCTTAGAAGTTTTTGTTTCAGATAGTGGAACAATAACAAAAGAAAATAAAAAAGTTCTTTCAAATAATGAGATTAAATGGGAGGAAGCAGGACACACATTGGAAAAGGTTTTACTGGCTGATGAAGTAATAAAAAGCCCGGGAATTTCTGATTCTGTTGAAATAATTCAACAACTAAAAAAAGAAGGAATTCCTATGATTTCAGAAGTGGAGTTTGCTTTTAGATACACCAAAGCAAAAGTAGTCGCTATAACAGGAAGCAATGGAAAAACTACGACTACTTTACTTCTTGGGCACATCCTAAAAAAAGCAGGATTGGATGTGCTTATAGCTGGAAATATTGGTGTTGGTTTTGCCAAAGAAATTGCTAAAAGAGATTACGATTATATCGTTTTGGAATTGAGTAGTTTTCAACTGGATGGCATCAAAGAATTCAAACCAAATGTAGCTATTATACTCAACATTACTCCAGACCATTTAGAAAGATACAACAATGATTTTAGCAAATATGTAGCATCAAAATTGCGCATAACAATGAATCAGAAAAAACAGGATGTGCTGATTTTTAATGCGGATGATAATCAGATAAAAAATTTAAAAACAAAAGCAAAAAGCATTCCATTTACACTTGAAAATCAAATAGATGGAGATGGTACTTTTTATAAAAATAATAAAATTAATATTAACCTAAACAACAACAAAATGACAATTCAAGAATTAGCTTTACAAGGAAGACACAACATTTATAATTCAATGGCAGCAGCAATGGCTAGCAGAATATTAGATGTAAAAGATGGCATTATAAAACAAAGTATGCTCGATTTTCAAAATATTGAACACAGGTTGGAATATGTACTTACTGTTCATGGAATAGACTTCATTAACGATTCAAAAGCAACAAATGTAAATGCGACTTGGTATGCACTAGAAAGCATGACGAAATCAGTAATTTGGATTGTTGGAGGAGTAGATAAAGGAAATGATTATGATGAGATTCAGGAGATAGTAAAACAAAAGGTCAAAGCTATTATTTGTTTAGGCGATTCCAATAAGAAAATCCAGAAATATTTTAAGAAAATAGTCAGTAATATTGAAACTGTAAGTAGTATGGAAGAAGCGGTAAGAATTTCCTATCAATTAGGTGATAAAGGAGATGTGGTTTTGTTATCTCCAACTTGTGCAAGTTTCGATATGTTTGACAATTTTGAACATAGAGGACAAACTTTCAAAAATCAAGTACGGAAATTATAAATGGATACCGTTCTAAAAAATATAAAATTAGAAGGAGATAGAACTATCTGGGGAGTAGTGTTTTTGTTATGTCTGTTTTCTGTGGTTATAGTATATTCTGCTGCAGGAATTTCAGAAATTTTCAAACATATTATAAGATTATGTATTGGTTTGGCATGTATGTATTTGGTACATCAATTTAAGTTCAAATATTTTTCTCGGCTCGGAGTGTTAGGTTTTTGGGTAAGTATTATTCTTCTTATTTTGGTTTTGATATGGGGCGTAAATATTAATGGCGCATCTCGTTGGCTGCCTATTGCAGGTCAGCAGTTTCAACCATCTGATATTGCTAAGCTTTCCATTTTTCTTTTTACAGCTCGACAACTTAGCAAACAAAGAGATTTTTTAGATGACTTTAAAGGAGTGATTTGGCATGTATTACTCCCAATCTTAGCTATATGTATTTTAATTCTTCCTGCTAATTTTTCTACAGCAGCACTTGTTTTTATTAATGGTTTGGTGCTGATGTTTATTGCGAAAATTAATCTAAAATACATTTTTGGAATAGTTGGGATTGCACTTTTTGGAGGATTGATGTTGTATGGGACTGCTAAATTTATTCCAGGAATGAATAAAGTTATGCCCCGATCAGCTACTTGGGTAAGTAGAATTGATGGCTTTATTATTCCTTCTGAAAATCATAATTTAGACCAAGGATATCAATCCAATCAAGGAAAAATAGCAATACATAATGGTGGTATTTTTGGAGTAGGGCCTGGTAAAAGTGTGCAAAGATATTTTGTGTATGCGAGTTCTTCCGATTTTATTTTTGCTATAATGGTGGAAGAATACGGAATGATAATAGGTGCTTTTCTGCCAATTTTACTTTATATGATTCTCTTTTTTAGAGCTGTAAAAATTACAACAAGAAGTGAGAGTTATTTTGGAGGATTAATCGCATCAGGTTTAGCTTTTTCATTAGTGTTTCAAGCCATGATAAATATGGCAGTTGCAGTAGGTATTTTGCCCGTTACTGGGCAAACTTTACCATTAATTAGCATGGGAGGAACATCTATTTTGTTTACCTGTATTACTATTGGAATTATACTTAGTGTGAGTAGGGATTCATCAGACAGAAGATATGAAACAGCTTAAAGTAATAATAAGCGGAGGAGGAACGGGAGGACACATCTTCCCTGCACTTGCAATTGCGAAAGCATTAGAGAAAAAAGTAGATAATATTGAGATTTTATTTGTTGGTGCAAAGGGGCGAATGGAAATGGCTAAGATGCCTGCAGAAGGATATAAAATTAAAGGATTATGGATAAGCGGTTTTCAAAGAAGAATTTCAATTGACAATTTATCTTTTCCTTTTAAAGTGATAAATAGTTTACTAAAAGCTAAAAAAATAATAAAAAATTTCAAGCCAGATATTGCAATAGGAACGGGGGGATATGCAAGCGGACCACTACTTTTTGTGGCGGCAAAAAGCAGTATTCCTACTTTGGTGCAAGAGCAAAACTCCTATCCAGGAATAACCAATAAAATACTATCTAAAGTAGTGAATAAAATATGCGTGGCTTATGATAATATGGAAAGGTTTTTCCCAAAGAATAAAATTATTTTTACAGGAAACCCGATTAGGCAAGATGTATTGGAATTTGCCAGCAAAAAACAGTTGGGCATCACTCATTTCAATTTAGATGAAAACAAAAAAACAGTACTTGTAATTGGAGGTAGCTTAGGGGCAAGAACCATTAATAAAGCAATTGATAAAAACATTAATTTTTTTGGAGAAAACAATTTGAATCTGATTTGGCAAACGGGAATTAGTTATCAGGAGAAAGCAGAACAAACGGTAAAATCAAAATCAGCAAAAGGAATTAATACTTATGCCTTTATAAAACAAATGGATTTAGCTTATGCAGCAGCAGATATTATTATTTCAAGGGCTGGTGCAATTGCAATTTCTGAACTCTGTTGTATTGGAAAAGCATGCATATTAATTCCATCTCCAAATGTGTCAGAAGATCATCAAACAAAAAATGCACAAGCGGTAGTTAATAAAAAGGCAGCACTGCTGGTAAAAGACAAAGAGGCAGCTAGTAAATTAGTTAATTGTTTGCAGAAGCTGATTGAAGATAATAGATTACAGACTGAGCTTTCTGAAAACATAAAAAAAATAGCAGTAACTAATGCATCAGAGAGCATTGCAAATGAAGTATTAGCACTTATAAAAAAATGAATTTAGATTTATACAAACATATTTATTTACTAGGAATAGGAGGTGTTGGCATGAGTGCTTTGGCAAGGTATTTTAATGCTCATGGAAAACAGGTGAGTGGTTATGATAAATACAAATCACCTCTTACTGAAAAATTAGAAAAGGAAGGTATTTCTATTCATTATAAAGATGATGTAAGTCAGATAAAAACGGAAGTAAAAGAAGTAAAATCCACAGAGTTATTGGTGATTTATACCCCCGCAATTGATGATAATAATACGGAATACCACTTTTTTAAAGAAAAAGGAATCATCCCAGTAAAGCGTTCTCAAGTTTTGGGAATGATAACACGCCAAAGCTATACAATTGCAATTGCAGGAACGCACGGTAAAACCACAACCGCTTGCCTTCTTACTCATATTTTAAAATCTGCTGATATTGATTGCACTGCTTTTTTGGGTGGAGTGAGCAAGGATTTTAATAGCAATTTAGTACTAGCTAATAAAGGAAATATTGTAATTGTAGAAGCAGATGAATATGATCGATCTTTTCTTTCGCTTTATCCTGATATTGCAGTAATTACTTCTGTTGATGAGGATCATTTAGATGTTTATGAGGATAAAAAATCCTTGGAGAAGGCATTTCTAAAATTTGCTACCCAAGTAAAGCAAAAAGGATTTTTGTTGGTGCAAGCTGGCGTGAAAACAGAATTTGAAAAACCAGATGCGGGTGCTTTAATGTCTTATTCTGCTACTAAGCAAGCCGATTATTATGCTAAAAATATTGGCATTAGTAATAACAAAACAAAATTTGATATTGGAGTTTTGGATATTCTTCCTGGTATGGTTTATGAAAGAAAAATAACTAACTTACAGATAGAAATGCCTGGAAAACACAATATTGAAAATGTATTGGCAGCATCTGCTGTGGCATGTTTTTTGGGTGCAACTTGCGATAATGTGCAAAAAGCAATTAGTACTTTTAAAGGTGTAAAAAGAAGATTTGAAATTCATTTGCAAAATGATAAGATTACTTTTATTGATGATTATGCCCATCATCCTAAAGAAGTAAAACTTACAATACAAGCAGTAAAAGATTTGTATGTAAACAAAAAAATAATGGTTGTTTTTCAACCACATTTATTTTCCAGAACTAAGGATTTTGCGGATGAATTTGCAGAGAGCTTATCCTTAGCAGATGAATTAATTTTACTGGAAATATATCCGGCAAGAGAAAAGCCAATAGATGGAGTAAGCTCAAAAATGCTATCGGAAAAATGCACAATTGAGAATGAAGTTTGCAGCAAACAAGAGCTAATAAGTGTGCTGCAGGAAAAGGATTTTCAGGTGCTTTTAACTCTTGGTGCAGGTGATATAAGCACTATGGTACAACCTATTAAGGAATTGTATAACTAATGAAAAAAATATTTAACATACTAAGCTGGCTTATGCTAATTGCAGTAATCGTTTTACTGATGGCTTTTTCTGTAGAAAGTCAAAAAAGGGTGGATTGCGAAAACTTTAATGTAGTTGTTGAAAGTAGTGAAAATAATTTTGTAAATGAGAATATAATTAATAAGCTTTTAAAGGATAAAAACTTGCATCCATTAGGAAAAAAGAAAATGGAAATTTCCATAGAAGGTATTGAAAAAAATATTGCAAATCATTCTTGTATTAAAGAGGTAAATGTTTTTTCTGATATTGCTGGAAATGTAAAAGTTGAGATTTTGCAAAGAAGACCAATTGCTAGAGTTATAACTAATAACGATTCTTTCTATATTGATGGAGATGGAATGAAAATGCCAATTTCAAATATATTTACTGCTCGCACTTTGGTAATTACAGGGAAAATAAATTTTACAGAAAAAGGAGAACTTTATTCATTGGTAAAATTTATTGACGAGAATCCTTTTTGGAAAGCACAAATTATGCAAATTCACGGAGAAGATAATGGAGATTTTACTTTTATTCCAAGGGTTGGATATCAGCAAATAGTTTTCGGGAAAGCAGTAAATATAGATGAAAAATTTAGCAAACTAAAGCTGTTCTATCAAAAAGGAATTTCAAAAAAAGGGTGGAATAATTATTCTCATATTAACTTAAAATTCAAAAACCAGCTTGTTTGCACTAAAAAATAAAAAACATGAAAAATAATGAACCAATAATAGTAGGACTAGATATAGGAACAACCAAAATAAGCGTGATGATTGGTAGGCAAGATCAATTTGGTAAGCTTGAAATTTTAGGGATGGGAAAGGCTATTTCTGGTGGAGTGCTTAGAGGAATAGTGGCGAATATCGACAAAACTGTTGAGTCGATAAAACTAGCAGTGGAGGAAGCAGAACAAAAATCTGGAGTGGAAATAAAGGAAGTTTATATAGGAATTGCTGGTCAGCATATCAAGAGTTTGCAACATAGAGGCGAAATGGTAAGAGACGATATTGAAAATGAAATTACCATTGAAGATATGGAAAAGCTCAGAGAAAATATGTTCAAATTAGTAACGGTTCCAGGAGAGGAAGTAATTCATGTAATTCCGCAAGAATACACTGTAGATGGAGAAGATGGAATACAAGACCCAAAAGGAATGTCTGGCATAAAGCTAGAGGCTAATTTTCATATTATTACGGCACAAGTAGCAGCTGTTCGTAATATTTTTAGGTGTGTGAGAAAAGCAGGATTAGTTCCAAAAGATTTAATATTAGAGCCATTTGCCTCAGCTGTGGCAACTCTGGATAATGACGAATTAAAAGAGGGAGTTGCATTAGTTGATATTGGTGGAGGAACAACTGATGTGGCTATATTTTTAGATAGAATTATTCGGCATACGGCTGTAATTCCTTTTGGAGGAAATGTTATCACAAAAGATATTAAAGTAGGACTATCTATTTTGGAAAAACAAGCGGAACTTTTAAAAGTAAAATTTGGATCGGCAATGCATACATCTGACCAGGATAATGTGATGGTTTCTATTCCAGGATTAAGGGGTAGAGACCCAAAGGAAATCTCAATAAAAAATCTTTCAGAAATAATTGGAGCACGAATGAAAGAAATTATTGACTTGGTATATCATGAGATAAAGATTTCTGGTTTTGAAAACAAACTAATGACAGGTATTGTGCTAACTGGTGGTGGTTCTCAACTCAGAGCTTTGAAACAAATGGTATCATATATTACAGGGAAAGATGTGAGAGTAGGACTACCAAATGAGCATTTAGGAAAAGAGTCGCATGGAAAAATTACTAGCCCAATGTATTCTACAGGAGTTGGCTTGGTGCTTAAAGGATTTGAATTTTTGGAATTTAAGACTTTAGAACAAACAGGAACAGAAAAGAAGCCGAAATCTATTGGAATTTTAGATAGATTAAAAGAAAAATTAAAAGGTTTTTTTGAAGAAGAAGTAACATAAGAACAATCAATTATTAACTATAAAAACAATTAATCATGAGTGAAAAAGAAAGTTTATTCGAATTTAACTTACCGAAAAATCGGTCGTCTATTATTAAGGTGATAGGCGTAGGTGGAGGAGGTGGAAATGCCGTAAATTACATGTATGAAAATGGTATTGAGGGTGTGGACTTTGTGGTCTGCAATACCGATTCTCAAGCATTAGAGGCAAGCCATGTTCCTACTAAAATACAATTAGGCGTAGAGCTCACAGAAGGGCTTGGTGCTGGTTCAAATCCTGAAACGGGAAGAAGAGCAGCAGAAGAAAGTATTGAAAAAGTAAAAGAACTTTTAGATGCAAATACAAAAATGCTATTTATTACTGCAGGAATGGGAGGTGGAACAGGTACAGGTGCGGCTCCTATTATTGCAGAAGTTGCCAAAGAAAAAGGCATACTTACAGTTGGTGTAGTTACTATTCCTTTTTCTACTGAAGGAGGAAATAGGCACGAATACGCCATGCAAGGATTAAAGGATTTAAGAAAAAATGTAGATACACTTTTAGTTATCAATAACGATAAACTCATTGAGATTTATGGCGACCTTACTTTTACACAAGCTTTTGCAAAAGCCAATGAAGTACTGAATATAGCAACCAAAGGAATTGCAGAAGTTATTTCCCAACATCTACTAGTTAATATTGATCTTAATGATGCAAGGAGAGTATTGGAAAATAGCGGAACTGCCGTAATGGGACAAGCAACAGCTTCTGGAGAAAACAGAGCTATTGAAGCAGTAAAAGGAGCACTAGACTCACCACTTTTAAATGATAATAATATAAAAGGTGCAAAGCAAGTATTGTTAAAAATTGTAACAGGAGGAGGTGAGGAGGAAATTAGAATGATGGAACTTGCCGATATTAAGCAGAAAATTCAAGAAGCGGCAGGATGTGAAGTCAATATTATTGAAGGAATTGGTGTTGATCTTGAACTAAATGGAGAGGTGTGTGTTACTGTAATTGCTACGGGTTTTAATGTAAAAGTGATAAAAGATGATGTTACAATTGGTTTGGGAGATGAATATAATATTGATGAAGTGTTAAATCAAGAAGATGAGCATCAAGAAGAAGTTGATACTTTAATGGAGGATAAGGGACAGCATAGTATTTTTGATAATCCCCCATCAGAATTAGATGTTAAGTTGGAGCCAGAATTACAAATTGAGGAAATAGAATCAAAAGTAGAAGCTGCATTAGATGTAATTGAAGTAGAAAAGGAAATGGAGTTAGTTGTTAATAAGGAGGAAATAGAATTGGGTGTAGTAGCTCAAGAACAAGAAATTACTTTGGAAGAGGAGCAGCTGGAATTACCTGATGAATTAATACCAACATTAAAGCAAGAGCAAGTAGAGGTGGAGTTAGAAATAGAAGAAAATGCAATAAATGAAAGTGAGGAGCTTCCTGTAAACCCAGAAGTACTTACCAATAAATCTAGAGAAAGAGAAGATCGGCTTAAAAATATCTCTATGAAACTTAGAACTCCATCTGGGCTTACTTCTTTGGAAGATGAGCCAGCTTTTAAAAGAGATAATGTAGAATTAGATGAAACACCACATTCTTCAGAATCGGAAGTTTCTAAATATACTTTGTCGGAAGGGGAGGATAACAAAACGGAAATAAAGCCAAATAACTCCTTTTTGCATGACAATGTGGATTAGTTAATATTTGCTAAAAATGATTGATTGTAAAAAGCCGAGCACTGCTCGGCTTTTTTTATTCTTCACAAAAAATGAAATACAATTACAAAATCGACTAAATTAGAAAATAGTCCAAAAATAATTGCAATAAAATTTTGTAAAAAGTCTGCAAAAAAAAATAATAATATCAGAAGTGGATTATTGCTTTTTTTCAATTTACTATGCTTAGCATAACACTTTATTTCTTATGATTTATTTTTGCCCCATTACTAATCAACATGAAAAAGAAATTAATATTTTTTATTATTCAATTAGCATTTACTAATGTGAGTTATGCTCAGCCTGTATTTTCTGTTGATGCTGGAATTACAACAGAATATGGAGCTAATTTACTTGCAATGAATTATTCAGTCCCTATTACTAAAAATGTAAGTTGGCATACTACTTTAGGAGTTCCATCCTATTCAATAGGGTTCACTAATAATGTTAAAAATAATAGATTTACTCTTGTTGTAAACGATTCTTATTCGCAAGATTGGAGATTAAGAATTGCTTATTCAAAAGAAAAAAGTATTGCAGAGAAACTGACCCTTGTTTATGGGGTACGACTAATACTAGCAGAGTTTAGTTATGGAACAAGATCATATGCTGATGAAAATGGGAATGAACTTCCTGAAGTTACTGGGTGGGAAACAACACATTTTATGAACACTGTTGGGTAAACTGATGTTCTTGATTTTTTACCCTTTCCATTTGTAAGTGTGCGATATAAAATCAATTAAAGATGAATAACTCTCAACAAATATTATTTAAAAGAGATACGGACGGCTTTACTAAGGATTTAAATGCTGAAGTGAAGAATAGCATCTCCAAAGATAGAATAGAAAGGGCTGTTGCTTTCTTATGGCTTAAGTTGTTCTTTTATTTAAGTTTTTTCATAGGTTCAATTATTGTTTTGTATCAGAATCAATATGGAAATCATTTTGGGTATTTATTGATGAACTATGTAGCTATTGGAACAAGTGGTATTTTACTTGCTTTTAATAGTGCACATGATGCTTGTCATCAAACTTTTAGTAAAAAGAAATGGGCTAATGATTTGATTTTCTACTTTACATTTAATATGCAGGGAACAAGTGCTAGATTATGGAGGATAAGGCATTTGGCTTCTCATCATTTATTTTCTAATGTTGATGGCTGTGATGCTGATGTTGATGATAATCCATTGTTAAGATTTTCCCCAAATCATAAAAAGAAATCATTTATGAAATACCAGCATTTTTATGCTCCTATTTTGTATTCTCTTTATTTTATTGTTTGGATTTATGCTAAGGATTTTGTCTATCTCACTAAAAAGAATTTAGCGAATCTTAAAAATCAAGATTACCCTTTTTGGTATACACTTGAGTTAGTGGTTTGGAAGCTTTTTTATGTTTCTTATATGATTGTACTGCCTTATTATTTATTGGATTTTAGTCTTTCAGAAATATTATGGGCATATTTACTGATGATAGTAGTAGGGTCAAATATTTTTATTTATACTTTGGTTACAACACATTTTACTTTGGAAACCGATTTTCCTTCTGCAAATGAAAAAGGGGAGTTGCCTTATAGTTTTGCTGAGCACCAACTTATAGTTTCTATGGATTACCATCCAACAAATCCGCTTGCAACCTTTTTATTTGGAGGATTTAATTCTCATGCTGCTCATCATTTGTTTCCAACCTTACCTCATACCATTTATCCAAAAGTAACTCCAATTATTGTTGATAAAGCTAATGAATACAACTATAAATATAATGTACTAACTTTGGTTGGTGCAATATCATCTCATTTTAAATACTTAAAAAAACTAGGACAATGAAAAAACTATTTTTACTATTAATCACACTAACCACATTTATGAATGTGAGTTATGCTTCTTTTCCTGTAACGCAAGATGTGAAAACAGAGATTGTTTATGAAAATACTGAAATACCAACTTATGGTAATAGGCAATCTATTTGGGGTGTTTTATCTTTTATTTTTGCTGTTGTTGGTGGACTTTTATATTTTACACCTTATGGTTTATCTGGATGGATGCTAGCTATATGTGCGATAGTTTTTGGTGCTATTGGTTTTAAAGACAAACCAAAAGGTTTAGCAATAGCGGGTTTTATTGTTGGAATATTAGAAGTTTTTATGCCAATAATAATATGGGTATTCTTGCTAGCTTAGTTGTGGTATAATAATATAATTCAAATTATTATGAAAAAAATAATACTAATCTTAATAGCGCTAACTACATTTATAAATGTGAGTTATGCTTCTTTCCCTATGGCGTCTATTGTTGATACCCCAACAACAGATACAATATTAAATATTGAAACCATAGAACAATACCATTTAAGAATGCAAAAAATGGGTTTTGATTTAAGTAGTTGTAAATGTGAAAGTTGTAGAAGTGGGATGCGCCCATTAGTTCGTAACTCTAAAGGGGAACTTGTGAAAGTTGATAACGGTAGTGAATCCAATGCTAAAGCAATGTACCTCTTGGCTGGATTAATTTTGTTAGGTGTTATTATTTGGGGTTTCATTGGTCTTACTCGTGCATATAATTGTGTTGATAATAGATCTGATTGTCCACAGTCATCAGGAGAAAAACCTAAGAGTGGGGCTCCTGTTGGACTCTTGTTAGGTTCTGCTCTTATAGTAATTAGTCTAGTAATTGCTATAAAAGCGCGTATTATGCAGCTTAAAAACAAAAATTAAAATGAAAAAACTAATACTAATCTTAATAACGCTAACTACATTTATGAATGTAAGTTATGCATCTTTTCCTCTTGCTGATACTTTGGAAGTAAAACAGGATACTGTGCAAACAGAAGAAATCAAACAATATCACTCTAGTCTTATGAAAATGGGTGTTGATTTGAGTTCTTGTAAATGCGAAAGTTGTAGGAAAGGTATAGCTCCATTAACAAACAATAGAGAAGTAAATAAACCACCAAATCAATTTAAAAGAATATGGTTGCCAATAATAATAACAATGACTATTTTAGGAGCCATACTTGTAATTTTACTTTTTAGATGGTCGGAGAATTTCGATAAATCTGGAGGGATTGGAGTTGGATAAAAAAATCCCCACCAAACTGGCAGGGATTATGTTCTGTTGAGCTTTTCGAGCCATCTCAAAAATGAGATCCTTCAACTATCGTTCAGGATGACAGATGTTTCTATACTGTGGGTCTAACAACCACTAACTAATTTACATCATTCCTGGCATACCGCCACCACCGCCCATAGGAGGTATAGCTGGTTCGTCCTCTGGAATATCGGCAATTACGCATTCAGTTGTAAGTAGCATTCCTGCCACAGAAGCCGCATGCTCCAAAGCAATACGCACTACTTTTGCTGGGTCAATAACACCTGCTTTGTAGAGGTTTTCGTATTTCTCTGTTTTGGCATTAAATCCAAAATCGCCTTTTCCGTCTTTTATCTTAGCTACAATAACTGAGCCTTCCACACCAGCATTTTCAACTATTTGCCTTAATGGTTCTTCTACTGCTCTTTCAATAATGCTAATACCTGTTTTTTCATCTTCATTTTCCGCTTTTATTTTGGAAAGTGAATCGGCAGCCCTTACAATTGCCACACCACCACCTGGCACAATGCCTTCTTCCACAGCAGCTCTTGTTGCAGCCAATGCATCATCTACTCTGTCTTTCTTTTCTTTCATCTCAATTTCAGATGCAGCTCCTACATAAAGTACTGCAACTCCGCCAGCTAATTTGGCTAATCTTTCTTGTAGTTTTTCTTTGTCATAGTCAGAAGTAGTGCTTTCAATTTGTGCTTTTATTTGGTTCACCCTAGCCGAGATATCCGATTTGTTTCCAGCTCCATTTATAATTGTTGAATTATCTTTATCAATTACAATTTTTTCAGCAGTTCCAAGCATTTCCAAAGTTGTGCCTTCCAAAGTAAATCCTCTTTCTTCCGATACTACTGTTCCACTTGTAAGTATTGCGATATCTTCCAACATGGCTTTTCTTCTATCGCCAAAACCGGGTGCTTTTACGGCAGCAACTTTCAATGCGCCTCTTAGTTTGTTTACCACCAAAGTAGAAAGCGCTTCTCCGTCCACATCTTCTGCAATAATAAGTAGAGGTCTTCCGCCTTTTGCGGTTTGTTCCAAAATAGGCAGTAAATCCTTCATTGCCGATATTTTTTTATCGTAAATAAGGATATAAGGATTTTCTAATTCGGTTTCCATTTTGTCGGCATCCGTTATAAAATAAGGAGAAAGATAGCCCCTGTCAAACTGCATGCCTTCCACTACTTCCACAGTGGTTTCCGTTCCCTTTGCTTCCTCCACAGTTATTACGCCTTCTGTTTTTACTTTCTTCATAGCCTCTGCAATTAGCGCGCCAATAGTATTGTCGTTATTGGCAGAAATGGAAGCAACTTGCTCAATCTTCTCATAGCTATTTCCTACTTCTTTTGATTGTTTTTCAAGGTCAGCAACAATAGTCGCTACTGCTTTGTCAATACCTCTTTTCAAATCCATTGGGTTAGCACCAGCAGCTACATTTTTTAATCCTGTATTAATTATTGCTTGCCCTAAAACGGTAGCAGTTGTGGTACCATCTCCTGCTAAATCAGCAGTTTTTGATGCCACCTCTTTTAGCATTTGTGCTCCCATATTTTCTATTTGGTTTTCCAGTTCAATTTCTTTTGCAACTGTTACCCCATCTTTTGTAATAGAAGGTCCTCCAAATTTTTTGTCAATAATTACATTTCTTCCCTTTGGGCCTAATGTAACTTTTACTGCATTTGCAAGTGCATCTACTCCTCTTTTTAGAGCGTCTCTTGCTTCTGTATCAAATGTGATTTCTTTTGCCATTTTTTTAATTATTTAATGATTGCTAAAATGTCTGATTCTTTCATGATAAGGTAATCCTCTCCGTCATATTTAAGCTCGGTTCCAGCATATTTTCCGTACAATACATTGTCGCCAACTTTTACAGTTATCGGATTTTCTTTGGTGCCTTTGCCCACAGCTACAATACTTCCTTTTTGTGGTTTTTCTTGTGCAGTATCCGGAATAATAATTCCAGAAGCTGTTTTGGTTTCGGCAGCAGCAGCTTGTACAAGTACCCTGTCTGCTAAGGGTGTGATTTTTGTTTTAGCCATTTTTTATTTTTTTAAGTTAAAATTTTATTCTGAAAATTATTAATGCATAAAGCGTGCCAAAATAGGCAAGTTGTAAATTTGTCAGTTTTTCTTTTCCAGAAGAATGATTACTGCTCATCAGTAGTTGGATTTGCAACTGGCAAGTTCGGTACTTGTTGTGGTACAAGCGACTGGTCAATCTGCTCTTGCATAATTGATTCTGGATCGTCCGTATTTACTCTTGGTATTGCAAAATTAGAAAGCAAACTAAGCGAAATAAGTGCTATTGCCAAAGTCCAAGTTGCTTTTTCCAAAAAGTCAGTGGTTTGTTTCGCGCCCATCACTTGGCTTGCCCCACCACCAAAAGTAGAAGAAAGTCCACCTCCTTTTGGGTTTTGTACCAGCACCACTAATACTAGTAAAATACAGCAAATAATAATAAGGATTGCAAAAATTGTATACATTTTATTTTTCTTTTAAGTCGTTAATTAATTTTATTTGGTTTGCAAAGAAACTATTTTTTTGGGGATATTTCAAACTTAATTTCTCATAAGTTGATATTGCCTTATCGTAATGCGCTTGTTCTAGATATACCCTTGCCAGAGTTTCGGTTACAATTTCCTGATTTTCTATTAAACTTTCTCCTGCCGTTTGTACTGGAGAGAAAAAGTCTTCTTTTTTTGGTTTGCTAATTCTTGGCTCTTTCTCAATGAATTTATCAATTAGGGATTCTTCTTTTACTTCTGTTCTGTCAATTTTTTTAGTTTTTGTAAGTGCTAGCCACTGGGTAAAAGAATGTGTTTCATCTTCATCAAATTCTAGAGGTTTGCCAATTTCCAGTTCTTTTTCAGGAATTTGTATTTCTTGTTTTTCTAATACTTTTTTTTCTATTTTGTTTTCTGCAATTTGCTGCACTTCTTTTACATTTTCTGTAATAAGTTTAAAAAGTAATTTTCTATCTCCAGCATAAGCAGCTGCTTTTCTTAGTTGCCGATTGTAGCTTATGCTATCGATATTATAAAGCCCTTTGGTGTAGAGCAATTGCATGCTAGTGAAATAAGGAAATGCTTGTAAACTTTTGCGCATATCGTCAATTTCTGCTTTCCCAATTTGCATTGGGTTTTGGATGTTTTCTATGAGTTTCTGCTTTCGCATTACCAATTTACAACTGCTTTATTAAAAATATCTTCCGCCAATTCGTTGGTTATTTGCTCAATCAAATTATCTTCAACTTCTGCTAAACTTTTGCTACTATCATAATCGGCATATCGAGAAAATTTCTGCTCAAAATTTTTGCTTACCTCTTTTGTGTTTTCAAACTTTACTTTTATTGCAATGGTTAAGCGGTTTTGTGCTGCTTGCTCATTGGCCTGAATGGCAATTGGTTTTACTTCATATTTTACAATTTCTCCGCTAAAATTCAAATCGCCATTATCTGTTTCTAAGCTCAGATTGGTTTGTTCCAAAAAATAATCTTTCAATCTTTCAGTAAAAACTTGGCTAAGCGTGGGTTGAATGGTAGCAGCACGGTTTGGAAAATACTCTACTGAAACCGTTTTCACATCTGGTGAAATAGATGCCCCAGTAAAAGAATAAAAGCCGCAAGAGCTTAAAAACACCACACTAAAAACAACTGCTATTTTACTATAAAATTTACGCATTACAAATCAAATTCTTTAATTTTTCTATACAAAGTTCTTTCAGAAATCCCCAACTCTTCTGCCGCATATTTTCGCTTTCCTTTGTGTTTTTCCAAAGCAATTTCAATTAATATTTTTTCTTGCTGAAAAAGAGATAAATTTTGAGGCATATCAATTGTGTCATCCGTTTTTTTGTTTGGAATTAAAGTAATATTTCCATCTTCCAAATCATCAAATACTTTTGCAGATTCTCCATCTGTTTGCCCCTGTTTTTGCATCAAATCAAAAGTTATTTTCTTTAAATCAGTCAAATCTTTTTTCATATCAAAAAGCACTTTATAAAGTATTTCTCTTTCTGATAACTCTCCACTATTTTCTCCTTCAAAAAGCACAGGCATTTTCTCATCAGTTGTGTTATGCGGAATATAAGTGTTCAAAGTATTGGCTGAAATATTTCTTTCTTTTTCAATAACGGAAATTTGTGCAACAAAGTTTTTTAGTTGGCGAATATTTCCTGGCCAAGGGTAATCTTTCAGCATTTCCATAGCCTCATCACTTAGCCGAATGGGAGGGGTGTTGTATTTGTCGGCAAAATCGGCAGCAAATTTTTTAAAGAGCAAATGAATATCTTCCTTCCTTTTTCTAAGTGCTGGAATTTGAATGCTCACAGTGTTCAGCCTATAAAACAAATCTTCTCTGAACTTTCCTTTTCTCAGGGCTTCTTGCACATTCACATTGGTAGCGGCTATTATTCGGACATCCGTTTTTTGTGTTTTAGAAGACCCCACTTTCATAAATTCTCCGCTTTCCAAAACTCTTAAAAGTCGTACTTGTGTCGATAGTGGTAATTCAGCTACTTCATCTAGAAAAATAGTTCCTCCATCTGCTACTTCAAAATAACCTTTTCGGCTGTCGTGAGCTCCTGTAAAAGCGCCTTTTTCGTGTCCAAAAAGTTCGGAATCAATAGTGCCCTCTGGAATTGCGCCACAATTTACCGCTACATAATTGTTGTGTTTGCGTTTACTATTTTGGTGAATAATTTTTGGAATATTTTCTTTTCCTGTCCCACTCTCTCCATACACAAACACAGAAATATCGGTAGGGGCAACTTGCAAAGCCACATCAATTGCACGGATTAGTTCAGCATCATTGCCGATAATTCCAAATCTTTGTTTTGCTTGTTTGTTATCCATTTTAGATTACTTTTCCTTTGAGTGTTGCTGCTGTGCAGTCCTGAATTTGCACTTTTACATAAGTCCCTTTTTTCTGGTTTTTTTTATCAAAAACAACTACTTTATTTTGAGGGGTTCTGCCATATAATTTTTCAGTCGATTTTTTTGATATTCCTTCAATCAAAACTTCATAAGTATTGCCAATGGTTTCCTTATTCCTAAGTAAAGAATGTGCCATTTGTTTTTCAATTATTTCCGCCAATCTTTTTTGCTTTATTTCTTCTTTCACATCATCCTTCCACTTCCTTTGTGCTGGGGTGTTTGGCCGTTCAGAATATTTGAACATATAGCCAAAATCAAATGTTACTTTATCCATTAAATCCAAAGTGTCTTTGTGGTCATCTTCCGTTTCCGTGCAAAAGCCAGAAATCATATCCATAGAAACAGCACAATCAGGCAAAATTTCATGAATCTTTTCTATTCTTTGTAAATATTCTTCTTTGGTATAACCTCTATTCATTTTTTTTAAAATACGATTACTGCCAGATTGAACGGGCAAATGAATGTAGTTGCAAATATTTTTGTATTTCGCCATAATATGTAGCACACCATCTGTCATGTCTTGGGGGTTGGAAGTGGAAAATCTAATTCTCAATTCCGGACTTACCTTTGCTACCATTTCCATCAATTGCGCAAAACTCACACTCTCTTCTTGCTCTTTTTTACTTAAATTTTTGAATTCTTTTTTCAATCCTCCTCCATGCCATAGGTAAGAATCAACATTTTGTCCCAAAAGGGTAACTTCTCTGAATCCATCTGCAAGCAATTGTTGGCATTCTTTTACAATACTTTCCGGATTTCGACTTCTTTCCCTTCCTCTTGTAAAAGGCACCACACAAAAAGTACACATATTATCGCAACCCCTTGTGATAGAAACAAAAGCAGTAACACCATTTCCCCCCAAACGAACTGGACTTATTTCGGCATAAGTTTCTTCTTTCGATAGGATTACATTCACCGCTTTTCGCCCATCATCTACTTGCCGAATAAGGTTTGGTAAATCTCTGTAAGCATCTGGCCCTACTACAATATCTACTAATTTTTCTTGTTCTAAAAATTTCTCTTTCAACCGTTCTGCCATACAACCCAAAACCCCAACTACCATTGCTGGATTTTTCTTCTTTTTTATGGAGTTATATACTTGCAATCTTTTCTTTATGGTTTGCTCGGCTTTTTCCCTTATCGAGCATGTATTTACAAATACCAAATCGGCCTTTTCAATATCATTTGTAGTGGAAAATCCTACCCCAGAAAGTATGGATGCAACAATCTCACTATCCGAAAAATTCATTTGACACCCATAACTTTCGATATACATCTTCTTTCCGCCATTTTTAACAGTGGCAAGCGATAATGTTTCACCTTGTCTTTTTTCGTCTATCTCTTTTTCTATCAAATTCTCAAAATCCATTTTCCTAATTTTCGGTCTGCAAAGTTAAATAAAAAATCTGTCAAACTGACAATGTGTCATAAATCAAATTTTCTTATATTATATATAATATAATGCAAACTGACAGCATTTTTGATTTGTTTTATTAAAAAAAACTTTCTTTTATTTGCACAAAATTTTAAAATCGAAATTGATTATGAGTAAGAATTTAGTAATTGTAGAATCGCCAGCAAAGGCGAAAACAATAGAAAATTATTTAGGGAAAGGTTTTATAGTAAAATCAAGTATTGGGCACATTCGTGATCTCCCTAAAAAAGGAGGAATGGCAATAGATATTGAAAATGGTTTTAAGCCAAAGTATGTTATTTCAGACGATAAAAAGAAAGTGGTAAGTGAGCTAAAAGCAGAAGTGAAAAAAGCAGAAACTATTTGGCTTGCTACGGATGAGGACAGAGAAGGAGAGGCCATTGCTTGGCATTTAACAGAGGCACTTGGCTTGGACAAAAAAGACACCAAAAGAATCGTGTTCCATGAAATAACCAAAAAAGCAATTACCCATGCAGTAGAAAATCCAAGAGCATTGAATCAGAATTTAGTAAACGCACAGCAAGCTCGTAGGATTTTAGATAGATTGGTTGGCTTTGAACTTTCCCCAATATTGTGGAAAAAAATAAAACCAGGACTATCAGCTGGGCGTGTGCAATCAGTTGCTCTAAAACTAATTGTAGAAAGAGAAAAAGAAATCATTAATTTTAATAGTGTTTCCTCTTTTAGAGTAATGGCAGAATTCACAACTTCTCAGGGGAAGGGGTTTAAAGCAGAACTTCCAAAGCGATTAAATTCATTGCAAGAAGCGAAAAGCTTTTTAGAAAAATGTAAATCAGCAGAATTTAAAATTGAGGGTGTGGAAAAGAAGCCAGCAAAAAAATCGCCTTCCGCTCCTTTTACAACTTCTACTTTGCAACAAGAGGCGTCTAGGAAATTGGGTTTTTCCGTAACGCAAACCATGATGGTAGCTCAGAAATTATACGAATCAGGAAAAATTACCTATATGAGAACTGATAGTGTGAATTTATCCAATGATGCACTCTCGGCTGCACAAACAGCCATTAGTAATACCTATGGGGAAAATTATTCCAAAAGAAGAACTTTTTCCACAAAAGCAAAAGGAGCGCAAGAGGCACATGAGGCCATTCGTCCAACCGATATGAGCAAAAGTACAATTGATGGCGAAAGCGGACATCAAAAACTGTATGCCCTTATTTGGAAACGCACAATCGCCTCACAAATGGCAGACGCTCAATTAGACAGAACAACTGCTAAAATTAGCGTATCTACTGCTGATGAAAATTTTGTTGCAAAAGGAGAAGTGATTACTTTTGATGGCTTTATGAAAGTGTATTTGGAAGGAAAAGATGATGAATCCGAAAGTGAGAAAGGCATGTTGCCTCCATTAGAATTAGGAGCAAATGTAGGGGTCAACGAAATTTTAGGATTGGAAAGATTTAGCAAACATCCGCCAAGATATGCAGAGGCGAGTTTGGTGAAAAAATTAGAAGAATTAGGCATTGGAAGACCATCTACTTATGCCGCTACAATTTCTACCATTCAAAATAGAAAATATGTTATAAAGCAAACAACAGAAGCAAAACAAAGAGAAATACAAGCAATAATCGTAAAAGATGGACAGCTAAAAGAGGAAAAACGACAAGAGAATTATGGGGCAGAAAAAGGAAAGCTTTTTCCAACATCAGAAGGAACTGTGGTTTGTGGTTTTCTAGAAGAGAATTTCAATAATATTATGGATTATGGTTTTACTTCCTCAGTAGAAAGTGAGTTTGATGACATTGCAGAAGGAAAGAAAGTGTGGAATGAAATGATAGCGGCTTTTTATGGTCCTTTCCACAAAAGAGTATTAGAAGTGGATGAAACTGCCGAAAGAGCATCTGGCGAGCGGCTTTTAGGTGAAGACCCTAAAAGTGGTAATAATGTGTATGCAAGAGTTGGCAGATTTGGGCCAATGGTGCAAATTGGTGAAATGCAACAATCAGATAGTGACCCAAAACCAAAATACGCTTCCATTATTGGTGAACAAACTGTGCAAACAATTACTTTAGAACAAGCTATGGAACTTTTTAAATTACCGAGAATAGTTGGTGATTTTGAAGGAGAAGAAGTGGTGGCTGCAATCGGGAGGTTTGGACCTTATTTGCGTTATAAAGGTAAATTCACATCCATCAAAAAAACGGATGAAGAAGATCCTTTAACGATAAAATTAGATAGAGCCATTGAACTCATTAAAATAAAAATTCAAGCTGATAAAGATAGATTGATTAATAATTTTGATGGGGAACCGCTTATTCAAGTGCTCAATGGTAGATATGGTCCTTTTGTGCAAGTTACTCCTGAAAAAGGCAAGAAAATAAATCTTAAAATACCGAAAGATACTGAGCCAAAAAGTTTGAATAGAGAAGATTGTTTATCTTTGCTGAAAGCACAAAAGAAAAAATAAAGAATCTTGTATAATTTATCCTCTCATTTTCTTCCAATTGAAGATGATTTGCTTGCAGAAAACTGGCAATCGTCCCAAATTGGACATTGTATCAAAAAACATACTTCCAATGAGTTTCCTGAAATTGTAAATGCAAAAATTGCTTTTTTCTCAGTTGCCGAATGTGAAGGAACAGAAAATAAATGTAGTGATTTCTCTGAAATTAGAAAGGAATTTTACAATTTGCATTTTGAGGATTTGCCAGCATTAGTAGATTTAGGAAGCTTACAATTAATGCCAACCAAAAAAGAGTCTTTCAAACAAATTGAAAAAGTGTGTTCTACTTTACTTGAAAACAATATTCTTCCAATGCTAATTGGTGGAGGGCAAGATATTTCTTACGCCATTTACAAAGCATATGCTTCAATCGGAAAAATTATTTCATTCACTTCTGTAGATAATACATTCGATTTAGGTGCAGAAGAAGATAAAATCCATTCTCATTCCTACCTCAGTAAGATGATATCTTATCAGCCAAATCATTTGTTTAACTATTGCAATATTGGCTATCAATCTTATTTTGAAAGTCCAGCAGCAATTGAAATGCTCGATAAAATCCATTTTGACACCTATCGTTTGGGTTTTGTAAAAGCAAATATGTTTGAAGTAGAACCACTTATGCGAAATACGGATTTTTTAAGTTTTGATATTTCAGCAATTTCCAATGCTTATGCTCCAGCCAATGTTTATGCCAGTCCAAATGGTTTGGATGGAGCGGAAAGTTGTAGTGTTATGAGATATGCTGGCTTGAGTGATAAAGTAACTTTTTGTAGCATTTTTGAATACAATAAAAGTTTAGATAATTTTGGACAAACCGCAAAGCTCATAGCTCAAATGTTTTGGTATTTTTTGGATGGCTATAAACAAAGAAAAAATGAATTGAATCCGAACTTAAATGAGTGCACGAAATACACTGTTTCTTTTGATGATGGCGTGAATGAAGTGGTATTTTATAAAAGCAATAAAACCGGAAGATGGTGGATTGGTGTTCCTTTTTCCACTTCTGATAAAAATAAAAAAGACAATTATTTTGTGGCTTGTTCTTATAGAGATTATGAGCAATCTAATCAAGGAGAGCCAGCTGAAAGGTGGATTAAAACCTACCAAAAGCTAAATTAATTTTTTTCAGTTTATTCTGATTTTTTACCTATTAAGCAAAAAATGTTTATTTTAGCAACCTCAAAACTTAATAATAAAGAGAAATTGAATATGAAAAGAATAGTATTATTTATGTCTTTTTTGCTGATTGCAGGGCTTGCTTTTTCACAACAAGATCCTCAATTTAGTCAAAATATGTTTAACAAATTAGCTAATAATCCTGGTTATGCAGGAAGTAATCAAGCGATATGTGCAACAATGCTTCACCGATCCCAATGGATGGGTTTTGAAGGCGCACCAACAACTCTTAATTTAAGTGTAGATGCTGGCATTCCAGCAATTCATGGAGGAGTAGGTCTTAACATTGTAAAAGATGATATTGCAGCATTTAGTAATTTAGGCTTACAATTTACCTATGCTTATAGAACTGATTTAGGTGCTGGGCAATTAGGTGCAGGTTTGTCTCTTGGAATGTTTCAATCTGGTGCTGATGGAGGTTGGTTTGATCCTGCTCAATCTGGTGATGCAGTAATACCGACAGGTGATGTAAAAGGGTCTGCAATGGACTTTGGTTTTGGCGTTTATTATAATACACAGGATGTTTATATAGGTCTTTCAACTTCACATTTTACTGAGCCGACTATTGAGTGGTCCAATAGTCAAATGGAATTAGCAAGACACTATTTTCTAATTGCTGGCTATGCGCACGAGTTAAACCCTATGTTTACGCTTAATCCATCTATTTATTTAAAATCGGATGGGGCATCATCACAATTAGATATTAATACAAATGTATTGTACAATAATAAGCTATGGGGAGGCGTTAGTTACAGGTTAGATGAAGGATTAATTGCGCTTTTAGGCATGCATATTAATGATGATTTAAAATTTGGTATAGCGTATGATGTTGTTATGTCAGAGGTAAAAAATAACAGTTTAGAATTTATGTTAGGTTATTGCTTCAAGGTTTCTTATGATAGACCAGTGAAGAGTTACAAAAACCCTAGATTCTTATAAAGTAGAAAATGAAATTAACCAAAATCATTATGCACCTTTTAAATAAAGAGGTATAATGATTTTTAAAATTAAAGAGTAATCATTCTCGCCAAGCGAGAAACAAAAATAAAAACTATGAAACGAATATTATTTTTTGGATTAATTGGTGTTGTTTTAAGCAGTTGCGGAAATTCAGGTAATGGTGAATTAATCGGAACCATGGATAGAGCTATTTGGCAACCAACAGACCCTTATGGTATGGTGTTTATTCCTCAAGGAAGTTTTGTAATGGGACCGTCCGATCAAGATGTGCCTTTTGCGAATGTTACTGCTGCAAAAACAGTATCTGTAGGTGCGTTCTACATGGATGAAACTGAAATTACTAATAATGAGTACCGTCAATTTACTGATTATGTTAGAGATTCAATTGCACATAGAACTCTTGGTGATGCTGGTATTGAAGGACATTTAATTGAAGAGGATGAATATGGTAATTTTCTTGAGCCACCACTTATTAATTGGAGAGAAAGAATTAGATGGGACGATATTGAAGTGAGAGAAATATTGGAGGAAGAAATGTATTTGCCAGAGCATGAAAGGTTTAATAAAAAGAGAGAGATTGATACTAGAAAACTTATATATGTGTATCAAGAAATGGATTTGAAAAAAGCTGCAAGCAAAGCAAATAGAGAAGGTGATGCTACAGGAAAAAGAGATCGTTCTGTTTTTTTGAAAGATATTGAGGTGAGTATATTCCCTGATACTCTTGCTTGGATGCATGATTATGCTTACTCTTTTAATGAGCCAATGACAGAAGAGTATTTTTGGCATCCTGCTTTTGATGATTATCCTGTAGTAGGAATAAATTGGCAACAAGCCGTTGCTTTTACCAAATGGAGAACAAAAATGATGAATCGTTTTCTTAGAAGAAACCATGAACCAACTCTTCCTGATTTTAGATTGCCAACAGAATCGGAATGGGAATATGCAGCAAGAGGTGGGTCTGATTTATCTCCATATCCTTGGGGCGGACCATATACCAGAAATCATAAAGGGTGCTTCTTAGCAAACTTTAAACCACTTAGAGGAAACTACACTGCAGATGGAGGTTTAAGATCGGTTAAAGTTGCAAGTTATAACCCTAATTCTTTCGGACTTTATGATATGGCTGGGAATGTGTCGGAATGGACTTCAAATACATTTGATGAATCTGCATTTAGTTTTGCACATGATATGAATATGGATTACAGATTAAATTCAGAAGATCCTGATCATGCAGTGCAAAAGAGGAAAGTAATTAGAGGTGGTTCTTGGAAAGATATTTCGTATTTTATACAAACTAGCACAAGAGATTATGAATATCAAGATACTGCAAAATGCTACATAGGATTTAGATGTGCAGTTGATTTCTTAGGGAGAGATAAAAAAGATTTTGAATAATAAATTAATAATTAAATAAAAACAAAAAAGATATGGGTTTAATGAGTAGTATACAAAAGGTAACAGAAGCAAAATGGTATAAATTAATGATGCCAAAGCTTTATGGTTGGGGTGCTGCAGTTGTAATTTTAGGAGCATTGTTTAAAATTGAGCATTATCCAGGAGCATCAATTATGTTAGCTGCAGGACTAGGAATGGAAGCGATTATTTTCTTTTTCTCTGCTTTTGAAAAACAACATGTGGAACCAGATTGGTCTTTAGTATACCCTGAATTAGCATATATGAATGATCCGAATGTTAAGAAAGGAACACCTACACAACAATTAGATAACGCATTAGAAAGTGCTAAAATTGATAGTGAATTGATTGAAAGTTTAGGAGAAGGATTAAGAAAGTTTGGTGAAACAGCTTCTAAACTAAATGAAACAGTTGAAGCGGCAGGAGCAATTTCAGAGTATAATCAGCAAATACAGGAGGGCGTTAAAAATATGAATGCACTTAATTCATTATACGAGTTACAACTACAAACATCTTCCCAGCAAATGGAGGCATCAACACAATTCTTACAAAATTTAAGCACTTCCATTGAAGACTCTAAGCGTTTCCAACAAGAAGTTGGTAAATTAGCAGAAAACCTATCCTCACTTAATCAAGTTTATGGTAATATGCTAAATGCAATGAATCCGAATAAATAATTTATTTTACTTTATAAAAATATAAAATAATATGGCTGCAGGAAATTTGTCCCCAAGACAAAAGATGATAAATATGATGTACTTAGTGCTAACGGCACTTCTTGCATTAAATGTTTCTAAGGAGGTACTAAATTCTTTCTTTGAAGTTAATACTGGTATTGAAAGAACTACAACTAATTTTAATGCTAAGAATAACGATACTTATTCAGCATTTGATAATGCAGCTGAAAATAACCCTGCTAAATATAAAGATGTTAGAGATAAAGCATATTCAGTTAAAGAAAATGTAGATGCTATTATTTTATATATTCAGGAAATGAAGTATGATTTGGTAAGTGCTGTGGATAAAGAAAAGGTTTATTTAGGAAGTCCTGCGAGTGTATTAGATGAAGATGGAAAGTTAATTGAGGAACACGCATTAGTTGGGAAAAAATTTAATGAACTTACAGTTGAGCAAAAACGAATGTCAATAGCAGCCTTATCTAATAAGGATAATAGAGATGAAGCTGGAGAGTTATTTTTCCCAAAACATATTAGTAAGGAAAAAAGGAGAGCTACTTTGCTTAGAAATCAAATTATTGAATATAGAGATGTCTTAATTGATTTAGCAAAAGAAGATCAATCCTTAGTAGAGAATATAAATGAAGTTTGTGATGTTTCAAATCATGGAAAAGGAAAAAAGATACAAAGTTGGGAAGAATATAATTTTGTTGATATGCCTTCTGTTGGTGCTTTAACTATTTTATCAAAAATACAATCAAATTTGAGAAATATAGAAGCAGATGTGATTAATTATTTAAAAAGAAGTATTGATGCCAAATCATTAAAATTTACTTCTGCAGAAGGAATTCAGATTCCAAGAAAAAGTTTTATATTAAGGGGCGATTCTTTCAGAGCAGAGATTTTTATTACTGCAAAAAATGAGAGCCAGAACCCTGATGTTTATGTGGGAGAGTATGATAGTTTAGGTGGTGGGCAGTACCAGATGGTTGGGGATTATGAAACCGTAAAAGTTGTAAATGGTAAAGGCTTATTTGCAACCAGAACTACTTCAGAAGGAGTAAAAAAGTGGGGTGGTTTAATTGCTATGAAAACAGAATCAGGCACAAAATTTTATCCTTTTGGCGGAGAGTATTTAGTGGCGGCAAAAACAGCTGTTGTATCTCCTGTAAATATGAATGTGTTTTATTTGGAGGTAGATAATCCTATAAAGATTTCAGTGCCAGGTTTTGCTGCTGCTGATATTAGTGCATCTATGACTAATGGGAATGTTCGTGCAACTAAAAAATCTGCTGGGGAATGGATAGCAAGACCAAATAAAAAAGGAAAAGCAGTTGTTACCTTATTTGCTACTACTGAAGGAAAAAGAACAAGAATGGGCACTGTGGAGTTTAGAGTAAAAGAAGTGCCACCACCAAAACCATATATTGGTGGAAAATCAGAGGGAATAATTGCAAAACAAAGAATGTTAGCTGCTGGTGGTATTCAATCCAAACTGGAAGATTTTGATTTTAAAGGTGTAAGGTACAAGGTTGTTTCCTATTCATTTACAGCCGTTTATAAAGGAGATCAGGTAACCGAAACCGTAAACGGACAAAAGTTTAATGAAAAAATTAATGCTATTATAAATAATACAAAATCGGGTAATTCTATTACTGTTTCTAACATTAAGGCAAAACGAACAGATGCTAAGGGAACAGCAACCAGATCATTACCTCCACTAGTTTTAAAAATTAAATAAATTTATTATGAAAAATTTAACATTACTATTTATCTCATTCTTGATGATTTCCATAAGTGGAAATGCACAAGATATTTTAGACGGTGCTTATGATCGTAAAACAACTTACCAAAACAGAAAAGTGCAAGCCTATCCGCATTTAAGACAAGCTGATGCAATGTGGTCCAGAAAAATTTGGCGCGAAATTGATTTAAGAGAAAAGGTGAATCATCCATTCTATTATCCTGCAATTGGGCCAGGGCAAGAAAAAGTAAACGACAGAAGAAGTCTGATTGATGTAATAATGGATGCCGTAAGTGAGGGAAGTATTACTGCCTATGCTAATGCTATTTATGATGATGAGTTTAAGGTAGAAATGACACAAGAGGATATAAAAAAGATTGGAGGTGCAAAGGAAGAAATTATGCGGGTTCCAGATTGGGATAGTGAAGAAGAAGATGCTATGAAAGATACTTTAATAAAAGTTGATTTTGATAGAACTACTATAATGAAGTGGAGAGTGAAAGAGGAATGGTATTTTGATAAGCAAAGGTCAGTTATGGATGTTAGAATTATTGGGATATGCCCATTGCAAGAAGGAAAAGATGAAATAACTGGAGAGCCAACAGGTAATTTTTCTCCACTTTTTTGGGTTTATTTTCCTGAGGCAAGACCAATACTTGCCAATGCCGAAATATTTAATTTAATGAAAAATGATGCAGAAAGAAGAACTTATGATGATGTTTTCTGGAAAAGAATGTTTAGTAGTTATATTATTAAAGAGGCAAATGTGATGAATAGAGAAATTGATGAGTATATGATTGGATTGGATGCTATTTTAAAATCAGAAGAAATAAAAGCAGAACTATTTAATATAGAACATGATTTGTGGGAGTATTAAACCTGTTTATAAAGATAATGAAAACCCCTTTTCGCAAAGGGTTTTTTTTGTGCCTATAAAGTGTAAAAGTTCTATCTTTGTAAAATGAAAGTATTAGTAACAGGAGGTGGGGGATATATTGGAAGTCATACGGTTGTGGAGCTGATTGCCACTGGATTTCAGCCGATAATTGTAGATAATCTTTGTAATACGGATATTAGAAATTTGGATGGAATAAAATCAATTACAGGAAAAGATGTAAAGTGGTATAATGTAGATTGTAGCAAAAAAGAGGAACTAAAAGAGGTATTTGAAAAAGAAGATGGTATTATTGGTGCAATTCATTTTGCGGCCTATAAATCAGTGGAAGAATCAATAAGAGAACCAGAAAAATACTATAAAAATAATATTGGCTCATTAGAAGTGTTATTACAACAAATGCAAAAACACAAAGTGAATAATCTTATTTTTTCTTCTTCTTGTACGGTTTATGGAACCCCTGATAAATTGCCAGTTACGGAAAGCTCCCCCTTCAAAAAGGCAGAATCTCCTTATGGAGAAACAAAGCAAATGTGTGAAAATATCTTGCAGAAATCAGAGATAAAAAGTATTTCTTTAAGATATTTTAATCCTATTGGTTCACATTTTTCTTCTCTTATTGGAGATTGCTCGGCTGATAAACCTTGTAATCTTATTCCAATTATTTGTGAAGTTGCAAAGGGAGTAAGAGAGAAATTGATTGTAAATGGAGATGATTATAATACCATTGACGGTAGTTGTGTGCGTGATTATATTCATGTAGTTGATTTGGCAAAATCGCATGTTAGCGCTTTAAATTATTTATTAAACCACCCTTCAAAAGATGTTTTTAATATTGGTACAGGAGAAGGGTTAAGCGTTATTCAGGCAGTAAATTATTTTGAAAAAGCAAACAATAAAAAGATTAATTATGAGATTGGTCCCAGAAGAGGTGGGGATGTAGAAGAAATTTATTCAGACAATACCAAGGTAGAAAAGCTACTTAATTGGAAAGCCGAAATTTCAGTTGAAACTGCTATGAAAGACGCTTGGAATTGGGAATTAAAAAAAGAGAAATGAAAGTAGTTGTTCATGTAGTTGGTGCAAGACCTAATTTTATTAAAGCCGCACCTTTAATAAAATTGATGAATAACGATCACTTTCAAAATATTCTTGTGCATACTGGTCAACATTTCGATTATAATATGTCTCAGCAGTTTTTTGAAGAGTTAAATATACCAAAACCGGATTTTAATTTGGGCGTTAGTGGAGGTAGTCATTCAGAACAAACGGCAGATATAATGATTGAGTGCGAAAAGGTTTTTTTGGAGCAGAGTCCTGATTTAGTTATTGTTTATGGAGATGTAAATAGCTCTGTTGCTGCAGCATTGGTTGCAAAAAAAATGCATCTGAAAGTTGCACATATAGAAGCTGGATTAAGAAGTTTTGACAGAAGTATGCCAGAAGAAATAAATAGAATAATTACAGATTCTATATCTGATATACATTTTGTAACATGCAGGGATGCATTAGTAAATTTGAAAAATGAGGGTATTAAAGCTGAGAACTGTTATTTTGTAGGAAATACTATGATTGATTCTTTAGTTGAGTTTTATGAAAAATTTGACAAATCTTCCGTTTTACAAAAACTTAGTTTAACTGAAAAAGAATATGCTTTAATAACGCTTCATAGGCCATCTAATGTTGATGATAAGAATGAGTTATTACAGTTAATGGAAGGGGTAGTAAAAGTTAGTGAACTTCTTAAATGTGTGTTTGTAATGCATCCGAGAACTAAAAATAATTTATGTAAATTCGGACTGTATGAAAGGTATGAGAAATTAGATTCTTTAAAGATTATTGAACCGTTGGGGTATATTGATTTTATGTGTTTACAGAAAAAATCAAAATTAGTTATTACTGATAGTGGCGGTGTGCAGGAAGAATCTTCTTTTTTTCATGTACCCTGCCTTACTGTAAGAGATAATACGGAAAGACCTATCACCATAAAAAAAGGAACAAATACACTGATAGGTAGTAATTATAAGGATATTTGCAATGATGTTAGAAATATGAATTATAATATAAATTCGGATATAGAATTGTGGGATGGTAAAAGCAGTGAGAGGATAGTTGAAATCTTAAAGACTAAAATAATTTAATAATGATTTATAATAAATTTACACAATGAATATTTTAGTACTTGGAGCAGGAAC
>JACNLP010000047.1 GCA_014381465.1 Flavobacteriales bacterium
AACCCCCGACTTCCTCCTTGTAAGGGAGGCACTCTGAACCAACTGAGTTAATCGCGCAAAATTGAAGTGCAAATATATACGATTTCCCATTACAGACAAGTTTTTAATAAAAGAAATTATAGCACTTCAGCCACCACAAATGTACTTCCTCCAACAAAAATTAAGTCGTCTGTTTTGGCATGTTTTTTTGCATCAGCAAGGGCTTTTTTTACAGAAGAAACAACACTACCTTTTAAGCCTAATTTTTTTGCTTTTTCCTGTAAGGATGAAGCGCTCATTGCTCTTGGAATTTCTGCTTTGCAGAAATAATATTTTGCATTTTTTGGAAGCAGAGCTAATATATTGCTTACTTCTTTGTCGCTTACTGTTCCAAATACAAAGTGCAAATTTTGGTGGGGTGTTTGTTTAATTTGTGTTACAATTTGTTTGATGCCATCTTCATTATGCCCAACATCACAAATGATTTTTGGGCTTTCGGATAAAGTTTGCCATCTCCCTAAAAGTTTTGTATTTCCCACTACTTTATTGAGTCCATCTTTTATATTCTCAGCTGTAATCTCCCAACCTATTTTTTGGAGTTGCTTAATTGCAGCAAGAGCAGTGCAGCTATTTTCTACTTGATACTTTCCTTTTAGGTCAGTTGTAAAAGCAGTAGCTTTCTCAGCATAATATAGAGATGCGTTTTTTTCAGTAGCAATAGTTTTAAAAATTGTTTTTGTTGCCTCTTGCTCTTTACCAATAATGATAGGTGTATTTTCTTTTACGATTCCAGCTTTTTCTTTTGCAATATCTTCTATGGTATTTCCAAGTAGAGAGGTGTGGTCCAAGCCAATATTTGTAATGATTGAGAGTTCAGGATTTATGATATTTGTGCTATCTAATCTGCCGCCTAATCCTGTTTCTATAACTGCAATATCTACTTTTTGATTTGCAAAAAAACTGAAAGCCAAAGCAACTGTCATTTCAAAAAAGGACATTTCTAATTTTTCAAAAAGATGTTTGTTTTCATCTACAAAATCAATGACTTTCTCTTCTGCAATCATCTGTCCATTTATTTTAATTCTTTCTCTAAAATCTTTTAAATGAGGAGAGGTGTAGAGTCCAACTTTATAGCCAGCTTCTTGCAGAATAGAAGCCAACATGTGTGCAGTTGAGCCCTTGCCATTTGTACCAGCAATATGTATGCTTTTGAATTGTTTCTGAGGGTTTCTTAAGTACTTAGTTGCTGCAACAATATTTCCTATATCCTCTTTGTAGGCGGCAATTCCATCTCTTTGATACATGGGTAATTTACTAAAAAGATAATCAAGCGTTTGCTTATAATCCATCAGTTCAAGCTGAAATGATAAATTATTTTTCCTTGTTGATTAGTAGGGGCAGTTTGTTTAGGGTCGAACTTAGTTTTTAGGGCTGCAGCTTTTGCCCTTTGCAGGAGTTGTTTATTAAGAGTTGTTGAGCCTTTCGCCCCAGGAATAGCATTTATAACATTTCCTAATCTGTCAACAGTAATTAGAACAACAACTGTTCCTTCAACTTGAGTATTGTAAATTGGTTTTGCTTTAAATTCCACCTTTCTTCCTCCTAGTTGATAAGCCGTTCCATCTTCTCCAATTCCTCCTCCTTCATATACATCAGCATTTGGATCTCCATCAATAACTCCTTGATTGCCATCTCCACCTTTTTCCCCCTCTGATGTATTATTACTCTTTTTCTTTCCAGGATAGAGTGCTTTTTTATTTACTTCAGGTTTTTTCTCTTGAATTACCTCTTCTTTGGGTTCTTCCTCATTAAGAACTTCCTCTTTTTCTGTCTTCTCAACAGCTGGAGTTTCTACTTCTGTTTGTGTAATGATTTCCTCAGTGCTTTGAATTTGTTCCTCTATTACTTCTTCCTCTACTATTTCAGTAATTTCTTCAATATCTTCTGGTTCATCTTCTCCCATTCCTTCATCAGAATATCCAAAGTTGATACTTATTCCTTCCTCAGCTGGTGGGGGGTCTTGATATTTTAATCCCAAGAAAAGAAAGGCAACTAAAAGTAGCGCATGAAACAATATTGTTCCAATGATCCCTTTTCTTTTGTTTTTCTTCTCTGAGGAAGTCATCTTAATTTGGGGTTGTTGCTAATACAATTTTGTATTTATTTCGATAAGCAATGTCCATTACTTTTACTACATGTTCAATAGCAACTGATTTGTCAGTATGTAAGATAATTGCAGGTTCTTGATCCTTATTGATGAGTAATTTTAGCTCCCCTTCAATTGTGTTTTCTGATACTGGATTCTCATTGATATAAAACTGAATATCTTTTGTTATTGAAATTGAAATTGTTTGTTTCTCAAGAGTTTTAGCTTTACTTGAAGGGAGTAAAAGCTTTAAAGCGTTAGGGCTTACTAGTGTAGAAGTAAGCATGAAAAAGATAAGCAATAAGAAAACTATATCCGTCATTGAGGACATGTTAAAATTTGGAGTTACCTTATTTCTGCTTCTTAATCCCATTATTCGTTATGGTGTAAAAGGTCAAGGAACTCTGTTGTTTTCGCTTCTAACATAAACACAACTTTATCCACTTTTGATACTAAATAGTTGTAGGCAATAAATGCAATAATTCCTACTATCAAACCTGCAACAGTTGTTGTCATTGCAGTATAAATCCCCTTTGATAGCATCTCAACATCAATATTCCCTCCTGCACTTGCCATTTCATGAAAGGCAACAATCATCCCAATTACAGTTCCTAAAAACCCAATCATTGGGGCAGCCCCAGAGATTGTAGCCAAATTAGCAAGATTGTTTTCCATTTTATAAACTTCTAACTTTCCTTGATTTTCAATTGCTGATGAAATATCAGTCATAGGTTTGTCAATTCTGTTTACTCCTTTTTCAATCATTCTTGAAATAGGGCTATCGGTATTTCTGCATAAAGTTTTTGCAGCTTCAATATCTTTGGCTTCCACAAAATTCTGTATGCTTTTCAGGAAATTTGCATCTTCCTTACTTGCTTTATTGATTGCTGAGTATCTTTCAATCAAAATATAAATAGCAAAAATAGATAAGATACCTAATGCTCCCATCACTAAGTTTCCTCCAATTCCTCCAGAGGTAATTAAATCAACAACTGATAATGTTTTTTCTGTAATCTCAGGATTTGTTAAGCTATCTGAAACGGTTTGTATTTGTAATAAGAGACTCATATATTGTGTTTTATATTAAACGAAACTTTTTATTTTTATTGCATAAAGATATAAGTGGCAGCTCCTGCTAAATAGCCCATTAAAGCTAAAAGCGATATATTTTTTAAGTACCAAATAAAGTCCACTTTTAAAATACCCATTACGGCAACTCCAGCTGCTGAACCAATAATTAAAACCGAACCTCCAGTTCCTGCACAATATGCTAAAAATTCCCAGAATATTCCATCAGTAGCATAATGCCCACTCTCTGCAATTGGGTACATTCCCATTGCACCTGCTACTAATGGTACATTATCTACAATTGAGGAAAGTAACCCAATAATTATATTTATAATGTAGATTCCTTCTGTAGTTTGTCCATTAAATGTATCGTTTAAATAAGTAGCTACAATATCTAACTGCCCAGCAGCTTGCAAAGATGCAACTGCCAATAAAATCCCTAAAAAGAAAAATACTGTTGGCACATCAACTTTTCTTAGAACCCCAATAACAGAGAGCTCTAATTTATGCTCTTTATTTTTACTTCTGTGTAGGATTTCTGTAGTTAGCCATAAAAGCCCCAAAGATAAAAGCATGCCAACATAAGGCGGTAGATGAGTTATTGTTTTAAATACAGGAACAAATAATAATCCAGCTACTCCCATGTAAAAAATTAGGTTTCTCTCAAATGAAGTTGTTGGGTCTAAGTAATGTTCTTTACTTTCTACTATTATTGGTCTATGAATTTCCCCTTTTAGCTTGAAGGTTAAATAAATTAAAGGCACTAAAGCAGTAACTACTGATGGTAAAAATACTGATGTTATGATATTGGAAGCGGTAACTTGCCCTCCAATCCAAAGCATAATAGTGGTTACATCACCAATTGGCGACCAAGCCCCACCCGCATTAGCCGATAGGATTACCATACCGGCAAACATCCATAAGTCTTCTTTATCCTTAATTAGTTTAGTAAGTAAAGCGGCCATAACAATGGCTGTTGTTAAGTTGTCCAAAGCAGCAGAGAAGAAGAAAGTTATAATACATAGAATCCACATTAAAGCTACCTTTTTGTTGGTTGTAATTTTGTCAGTAATAATTGCAAAACCCTCATGAGCATCTATCAGTTCAACAATAGTCATTGCTCCTAAAAGGAAGAATAAAATTTCTGCAATATCCACTAAGTGGTGCGATAAATGTTCGTTCATATGGTGAGCATCAACTCCAGAAAAGGCATAAAGTGCCCAGCAAATTCCTCCTATTAAAAGTGCTGAAGCGGCTTTGTCAACTTTTATTGAGTGCTCCAAGGCAATTGCCATGTATCCAAGTACGAATACAAGAATCATAAGTGTAATAATCATAAGTTTTTTGTTGGTTGTTAGTTTATAATTGTTGGTTGATGGTTGTTGGTTGTTAGTTTATAGTTGCAATTACTCTTTCACTGTTATCTAATATCTGAAAGCGTAGCGCTCTTACATCTATTTTCTATTTCTGCAAATATACTGTTGTAGATGGGAAAGCAAAATCAGAATTGTGTTTTTTTACAATGTCCATTATTTTGTAATTTACATCCTCTTTTACATCAATTAAATCGCCCCATTTTGGGCTGTCAACAAAGTACATAACCAAGATGTCTAAAGAGCTTGATCCAAATTCTTGAAACCTCACCTTTCCATCTTGGTTTGTTTTAGGATGTTGATTTATCATTTCTTGAATGTCTGCAACAATTGCTTTAATTTGATCAATTGAAGTTTCATAGGTAACGCCAATATGGAACTTAACTCTTCTTACAGGTCGCATCCCAAGATTATCTAATTCTGCATCAATCATTTTTTTGTTAGGTACTGTAACTAAACTCTTGTCAAAAGTTCTTATTCTAGTGCTTCTAAATCCTACTTTTTCTACTGTACCAGTTACCGTTCCAACCGTAACAGTATCGCCTACTGTAAAGGGTTGATCAAAGAATATTGTGAAAGAACCCAATAGGTTTTCTAAACTTTCTTTAGATGCCATTGCTAGCGCAATACCTCCAATTCCAAGTCCTGTTGCAAGAGCAGTAATATTAACATTAAATACATTTCCCATTATGATGAATACCGCAAAAACATAAGTAATTATTTTTACAATTTCAATGAGAAAAGGAATGAGCTGATCATCCATTTTGTTCTCAGTTTTTTCAGTTCTCTTATACAGAATTAAACCAACATAATCAACTAATTTTAAAATAATCCAAAATACAGAATAGACATATATTAGAGAAAATCCTTTATTGATAAGCATGCGCAATCCCATTTCGTTTTCAGGAGCTAAATTCCAAGTTGGTGGGTATTGAATGTGTCCCACTCCTAAATAGATAATGGAAAGCATAATGCATAATCCAATTGGTTTTGTTAAGAGTTCATCAAATTTTTCTACCCCTACTTCTGTGTCTTTTTTATTTACAATTTTAAACAGGAGATGACTTAAATACTTTGAGATTAATTTTTTAAAAATAAATCCTAAAAGAACTGCTCCAATAAACCAAGTGTAATCCTGAATTGTATTGCCTAGTATTTCGGTGAGTAAAAATTGTGTATCCATAAGTTTAATTTTTTTATACTAATTGTTTTAATGCAATTTCAAATGCCGTTTTTGAGATGTTATTTTTAGAAATATTTTTTTTATGAACCTTTTGTAAGGCATCTTTTATAGTTTTAGAAACTGCATCAAAGATAGCAATATCTTTCATTTGACAATCATCTTGCATAAAGTAAGAGAATGCACGAGCCATCCCACAATTTGCAATAAAATCAGGCAGTACACTTACTCTTTCATCTGCACTTTTTGATATTGGGCCAAAGAAAATTTCTTTGTCAGCAAAAGGTACATTTGCCCCTGATGAAATAACCTCTAAACCATTATTTACCATTTGGTCTAACTGGTTTTGAGAGAGTAATCTTGATGCTGCTGCTGGAACAAAAATTTCAGCACCAACACTCCATATTTTCTCGTTTACTTCCTTAAAAGATAGCATGTTTCCAGCTTCTAAAAAGTTAGAAGTTCTATCTTCTAATAATGATTTAATTTCCTCAAAAGTATAGCCATCAGTATTTACAATTCCACCTACTTTGTCAATAATTCCAACAATAATTGCTCCCTCTTGTGCTAAATAATATGCTGCAGCACCTGCTACATTACCCCAGCCTTGTATGATAACTCTTTTTCCTTTTACATCTCCGCCATAAATATTGTAGTAGTGCAGAATTGCTTCTGCAACTCCATAGCCTGTAATCAAATCTCCTACTGAATAATCTTTATTTGGATTTGGAGTAAGATTACTATCTCTTATAATTAAAGGAACTCCTTCTTTAAGTTGGTTAATAATTTTTATAGTTCCATCTTCATCTTTTTTATGATGACCATTTATTACTCCCTCTAATGGAAATAGTATACCTTCTTCCTCACACATTGGCATTACCTCATGCACTTCATCTACATTCATATCGCCACCTGTTCCGTAATAGGTTTTTAAGAGTGGTTTTGCAGCTGAGTACCATCTTCTTAAAACTTCTTTTTTTCTTGGGTCTCTTGGGTCAAAATTAATTCCTGATTTTCCACCACCAATTGGAGGTCCTGCAACTGTAAATTTAACCTCCATAGTTTTTGCAAGTGCCAAAACTTCATCTTTCGTTACGCCTACTCTCATTCTTGTTCCTCCTGCAGCTGCTCCACCTCTTAATGAGTTGATTACTATCCATCCTTCAGCATCAGTTTCCGCATCTTTCCATTCAAAAACCACAACAGGTTTTTTGTCTTCAAACTTCTTTAATAACTCTTCCATTTCTTAAGGATTAAAATTTTTGCAAATGTATTAATAAGACATTAGAATAGAGAATAAAATCAAATATTAGACGCCACTTATAAAACTCCTATTTGGTTGAGTAAGAATTTTCCTAAAGTGGCACTTCCATAAATAATAAATTGCACTGCATTTAATCGATTTTTCTTTATGTCAAATTCTTGTTTGTAATGTTCCCAACCCTTTTGTTTTGAGATACCATCATTGCCGCAAATGGCAAAATTAAAATCAAAATAATATGCTTTTATGTTTTCTAAAAACAGACTTAAATTAAAATCGTAATCTGCCAAAATAGAATATTGTGTATTGAATTTTTTAGCATAAAAACATCTTTTATGATAAACTGCACCTTGATGATGGATACTATTTTTTATAAATAGTTTATTGGAAAGTTCCCCATTGAATTCTTCATTATTTTGATAAATAATATTTCCAAAAATCAAAATAGAGTCTTCTAATTCCTCAGAAAAAATATTTTGAAAAGCATCTTTACAAATTTTATCATCCGCACCCAAAAAATAAAGCCAATCACCATTTGCTTTACTAATGCCTTTATTCATTGCATCATATATATTCTTATCTATTGTGCTTTCCCAATAACTTATTTTACTCTCATATTTCTTAATAATATCCAAAGTGCCATCATCTGATTTTCCGTCAATAATGATTAGCTCATAATCGGTAAAAATTTGATTTATTACACTTTCAATTGCATTTTGCAGATGCTGTTTTTGATTTAAAACAGGAATAATAATACTTACTTTTGGATATTGCACTTTCAGTATTTAAATGTTTTCGCTACTAGTTTCTACAAGAGAACGGTTTTCACAAACAAAAGTATGAGAAGGAAACTTTTTTATAATGGAATAATCATGAGTAGCAACAATTATTGTTGTGCCTTTATCATTTATTTCTTTCAAGAGTGCAATTATTTTCTCTGATTTTTCTGGGTCTAAATTTCCAGTAGGTTCATCCGCTAAAATAATTTCAGGATGGTTTAAAAGAGCTCTTGCAATTGTTGCTCTTTGCTGCTCTCCACCAGAGAGTTCGTAAAGCATTTTTTCTTCACAATTTTCCAAATGTACATTATCCAATACTTCTTTTATTCTTCCATCAATTTTATCTTTATCCTTCCATCCAGTTGCTTTTAAAATAAAGTTCAAATTATCATAAAGATTTCTGTCAGTTAAAAGTTGAAAATCTTGAAAAACAATGCCTAATTTTCGCCTTAAATTTGAAATGTTATCATCATTTAATTTTTCCACATCATAGTCTAAAACTGATATACTTCCTTTTTTTATAGGAAGCTCAGCATATAATGATTTTAGTAAGCTACTTTTTCCGCTTCCAGTTTTGCCGATAATATAGATAAACTCTCCAGAAGATATTTTAAAATTAAGATTCTGAAAAATGATATTTGTTTTTTGCAAAATATCAACTGCTTTAAATTCAATAATTGTTTTCATAATATGATGTCAATATTTTTTAATTTTCCAAAAGGAATTGTTTCTAAGACGGTCATTATCAAACTTGTATATTCTTCTAGATTACTTTTTTTAATTCCAGATTTTTGTTGGTCCAACCTGAAATAAGCACGCAAAGTCATGTCCTTATCTCTTATTTGTACAAAATCAGGAATTTTACCAGTTCCTTTTATTTTTAAAATATAAGCCATTAAAATTTAGTAAATGCAAAGTAAAGAAATTATTACATTTGTAAGAATGTAATTTTACTCGAATTGTTAGCTATGTATGTTGAAAACTTATGATTGCAGCTATGTTTGTTAGATACTTATATTTTCTATTTTTAATTTTGTTATTTTAAACTAAATGATTAAAAAATTAATTTTCGTATTTACTTTCTTTTTACTCTCCTTTTCTCTTACTGCACAAAGTAAAAAACAAAGTGTATACCTGCAGGCACAGCAACTTTTTCAAGCTGAAAAGTACGGATTGGCACAAAATTTATTTCAGCAAATTTACACGGATGAATCTGCTTTAGAATTCCAAAAAGAAGATGCTCTTTTTCATATTGCAGTTTGCTCAAAACATTTATTTAATGAGGATACAAAATTTTGGTTTGATGAATTTTTAAGCAACTACCCTTATTCGGAAAAAACAAAAGCAGCAAATTATGAGTTGGCTTTGTTTTATTATCGGCAAAAATCGTATCTGCAAAGTATCACATACTTTTTAAAATCTGAGAGGAAAAATACCGAATATAATTTTAAATTGGCATATTCTTATTTTCTGCTCGATTCTTTAGAATCCTCCAAATATTATTTTTCCAAACTATTAAATACAGACTCAAAATATGCAGCTTCCTCACAGTATTTTTATGCTCACATTGCCTACAAACAAAAGCATTACAAAACGGCTCTTTCTCATTTTCAGCAGTTAAAAGAGGATAAAAACTTTTCTTCCATTGCACCTTATTATATAAGTCAAATTTACTTTTTACAAAACAGATTTGATGATTTGATTACTTACGCCAAACCCATGCTAGAAAAGGTGATTTCATCTAGAGAAGCAGAGCTAAATAGAATTATTGCAGAGGCATATTATAGAAAAGAAGAGTTTGTAAAAGCGGTAGCATATTTTGAAATTTTCTTTGAAAAATCTAAAAAATATTCTCCTTTGGATAAGTTGCAAATAGGGCATGCTTACCACAATATTCAGGACTATGAAAATGCAATAAGATATTTAGAGCCACTTGATTTTTCTGAAGATAGTACAAAGCAATTTGTTGCTTATTATTTAGCAAATAGTTATCTAAATATTAATGAAAAAACTTATGCTATATCTTCTTTTAAAAAGGCGTCAGAATACGGTTATAATCCTGCAATGCAAGAGGATGCTTATTTTAATTACGCTAAACTTTCCTCTGAATTAGATCTTCCTTTCGAAAATGTTTTGGATGTATTGCAGAAATATTTAATCAATTTTGAGAATACCGAAAATAAAAAAGTCATTAATAATTTAATAATTAATGCTTTTCAAAATACCAGCCGATATGAGCAAGCATTTGAGCAATTAAAAGAGGTGGAATTTCCAACAATAGTGCAGAAATCTGCTATGCAAAGGTTGTCCTTTTTTATTGGTGTAAAGGAATTTAATAATGAAAATTATTCTCAAGCAATTTCACTTTTTGAATTCTCTAATCAGCATAAAATAAATGAGGAAATGTTTGCTATGAGCACTTATTGGCTGGCTAATTGCTACTTTAATATTTCAGATTTTAGAACATCTGCCGATTTGTATAATGAGTATCTTTTAACATCTCTTTCCTCTACTATTAATTTTGCACAATACAATTTGGGATATGCTTATTTCCAGCAAAATGATTTTAAAAATGCAAAAAAATCTTTTAGGAAATTTACAAAATTATCTAAGGATTCCATAAGGTTGAATGATGCTTACCTTAGAACGGCTGATTGTTATTTTATGCTTTCGGACTTTAGAATGGCGGAAAAAAATTATGAACTTGCTATCAATTACGATTTGTTTGATACAGATTACGCCATTTACAATCGTTCTGTTTGTTTGGGGCTTATTGGTAAAAGCTCTGACAAAGTAAAACTGCTGAAACAATTGGAGAAAAATTACAAATGGTCTGCCTATTATGATGATGCATTGCTTGATTTGGCAGTTTATTATAAAAATAAAAATCAAACAAATTTATCCATCTCCTATTATGATACTTTGCTTGCATTCACTTCAGAAATTGAGCTAAAAGCAAAAGTGCATCTAAGCAAAGGGATGATTTATTTTAATGCTAATAAAATTGATAATGCAATTGCTTCTTTTCTTATTGTTATAAATGAGTATGCAAAAACTACTTATTTCAAAGAGGCACTCTCTGGCCTTAGAGCCGCCTATGCAAGTGTTGCAAAAGTGGATGAATATTTGAATATTGTAAACTCTTTACCTCAAGTAAATATAAGTCGTTCCGAGCAAGATTCTTTGACTTATAACACTGCTTTTATGAAATTTGCAGAGGGAGATTATCAGGTGGCTAAAACAACATTTTTGCAGTACTTGAATAATTTTAAGAATGGTATTTTTTCGGTGGACGCTCATTATTATTTAGCAGAAAGCTGCATTAAAGTAAAAGATTCCACTTATACATTAAATCATTTCCAAAAAGTAATTGACTTAAATGATAAATATTTGGAACCCTCTTATTTATATTTGGCAAGGCATTATTTCTCAAATAATGACTATAAAAATTCAAATAAAAGTTATTTGAATTTAGAAAAAATTGCCACCAATAATAGCGTAAAAAGAGAAGCAATTATTCGCCTTATGCTTGGTTTTGAATCAGAAGAAAATGAGCAATCCGATTTGTATGCTAGCAAAGTTTTATCCTTAGACAAGATAGATGATTTACTTAAAAACAGGGCAAGTATTATTTTAGCTCGTTCTTTTTTCGATAATGGCAATTTCCAAAAAGCAGAAAAAACTTTTTTCACATTAAGTAAAAATGCAACAGATAAGGTTGGGGCAGAGGCAACATATATGATGGCTTACCTTCAATTTTTGAATGATAGCCTGGAAATGTCTGAAGAGATAATTTACCAATTAGCGAATAATTTTACAGCTGATTATTGGATTGCAAATGGCTTTATTTTGCTCTCGGATATTTATATTCAAAAGGGAAATGATTTTCAGGCAAAGGCAACTTTGGAATCTGTAATTGAGAATTATGATGGTGAAGATTTGCTTATTGTTGCCAGAAAAAAATACGAAAACATTTTAGAATCAGAAATTGTTGATACTACACTAATACAAGAAGCAGAAACTTACATTAATATTTTTGATGAAGAAATTGATTATGAAGTACTTTTTCAGGAAGAAATAGACACAACTGAAATTCCAAAAACGATAGAAAATGAAGAATAAATTCTTATTAATAAGCGCGACTTTCCTTTGTGCCTTCAATGTTAATGCACAAGATATAAAAGCGACAGAAGTTAGAGTAACCGAGCAGTTTATTCCGGCTATTCCAGAGGCAAGTAAGTTAAACGAGCAAGCTACTTTTTCTGATACCATAAAAGTGGATAAAACTCAAAAATATGCTATTTCCCAGCATAGCTTAAAGGCCGACTATAAAACGCGCCCACTTAAAGCTGCCAAAGTAAAAGCAGAAACCATTCCAAAATTGTATGGCAGCAAAGTATCTATTGGTTTTGGGGATAATTGGAATACAAGAGCAACTATTGCACACAATAGCAGTCGCTCCAAAACTTTAAATTATGGACTTTTGCTAAATCATTTTTCAAATAAATACAAATTACCATTAAATTATACAGTAAGTGGGCTCTACCCACATATAAGTAATAGCTCCTATTTAGCACAAAATAGCAAAAACAACATGCATTTGTATGCGAAAAAAATAAAAGGAGATTATATTTTCTTAGCGAATATAGATTATGACAGAAGAACTGCTGTTTGGTTTCCTGAAGATATTAATGAAATCTTAAAAAATTATAGAAATCGTTTTGCTTATACCAAATTTTCTATTTCGGCTATTAGTAAAGAAAACACTTCTAATAAAATGATTAGAAATGCAACTTTCTTTCTTTCTGATTTGAATGAAATGTCAGAAAATCAAATTCATTTGAGTACGAATTTAAGTAAAACGATAAATGGATTTCCAATAAATTTGGAAATTGAATTAAACGATTATTTGAATTATAATAATTCTGATTCAAGATTTGAAAGTGCTGATGTAAAATCTTTGCATTTTTCTCCTTCAACTTCCATTACAAAATTTGGTTTGGATTTTAATTTAGGATTGGCATTGCTTTATTTTACGGATGATACGCCCTTTGAAATATTTCCGCAAATAAAAATAACAAAGGAACTTGTGAAAGATGTGCTGTTGGTTTATGGTGGTATTCGCCATAGTCAGCAAAGGCATACTATTAAATCTCTTTCTGATGAGAATCCTTATATACATTCATATGGGACTAATCAATCTATTTTGGGTGCTAGTAGTAATGGTTATTTATTGCAAGATTTAAGAACAACTGATACAGATGAATTATATGTAGCAATGAGAAATGTATTAGGTAAAGATGAAGTTTTTAATGGCGGCATTGCTTGTGGCAGGGTTGTAAATTTTGCTCATTTTGTCAGAAATTATTCTCCTAATTATAACAGATTTTCCATAGGATATGAAGATGTTTGGCAATTGCATATTAATGCTAATTATGATAAAAAAATCAATAATATTATAAGTTTAAATGCAAATGCTGATTATTATAATTGGGATAAGGAAGTTTATCATAAACCAAATTTTACTTGTAAATTAAGTGCTCCAATTAATTTAAGAGATAAGATTAAAGTTGCTCCATCATTAAGCTACATGAGTATGCGTTTTTCAATGCAAGAGTTTAATGGAGTTAATCATGTCCCATTACCTTCACCAGATAATGGAGTGTCAGAACTTCCTGCCCAATTTCATTTCAATTTAGGACTGCAGTACAACTACTCCAAAATACTATCGGCATACTTGCAATTGAATAACCTAACCAACTCCAAAAAAGAACTTTTTAGTGGCTATCAGGAAATTGGTTTTAATGGCGTTTTTGGGCTGAGTTACGCTTTTTAACTCACTTTTACTAGAAGGGTAAGCTATTTTATTTCTCTTATGTTAATATAATTTACAGCATTTGCTCTATCAATAATCTCAAGTTGCACTTCTTGGGCATTAAAAATATTAGAAACGCAAAGCAGAATTAAAAATAAGCCGAATAGTTTTTAAAGCAAAATGGTTTTAGTTAAGGCTGGTAATTTTTAAAAAATAAAGAGGGGAAATGAAATTTTGATAAGCCTTTTTGTATCTTGCGATTGACTATGCAAGTATATTTTGAAAACATAAAAATTGCCATTCAGGCCATTAAGCATAACCTGCTGAGAAGCATACTCACCATTCTTATTATTGCAATAGGAATCATGGCTTTGGTGGGGATACTCACTGCTATTGAATCCATTAAAGGCTCCATATCTGATAATTTTACATCTATGGGGGCGAATACTTTTACTATTAAAAATGCTGGAATGAACATTCGAATTGGGAAAGATGGCGAAAAGCCCAAAAACTATCCGCCAATAAAATACCGAGATGCAGTTAGTTTTAAGGAAAAATATGAATTTGCTTCCAAAGTTTCCATTTCCTCTTGGGTGGCTGGGGCAGCAACAGTAAAATACGAAAGCCGAAAAAGTGACCCCAATATAAGCGTATGGGGAACGGATGAAAACTACCTTTTTACTTCTGGCTATGAACTAACAGAGGGAAGAAACTTTTCAATTGATGAAATAAATTTTGGTAGAAATGTGATTATTATTGGTAAGGAAGTAAAGGACAAAATTTTTCCTAATATCAGTGCGGTGGGCAAAACCATTACTGGAGGGAATTTGAAATTCAAAGTAATTGGTGTATTGGCAGAAAAAGGTTCAGCCATGGGTTTTGGGGGTGATAAAACCGTGCTTGTTCCTATTACTTATGCAAAGCAATTTTTTAGCAGAAGTAATCAATCCTACACCATTAGTGTAATGTGTTCCAAAATAGAAGAATTAGACCCAGCAATCGGAAAAGCCATAGCACAATTTAGAAGCGTTCGGAAATTAAAGCCCATTCAAGAAGATAATTTTACCATTGTAAAAAGTGATAACTTGGCCAATATGCTTATTGAAAATATTAAGTATGTAACCATGTCAGCAACCCTTATTGGTATTATTACTTTGCTTGGAGCAGCCATAGGGCTTATGAATATAATGCTTGTTTCTGTAACCGAGAGAACCAAAGAAATCGGCACCAGAAAAGCAATGGGCGCAACCGCCAATTTAATAAGAGATCAGTTTTTAACGGAAGCTATTTTGGTTTGTCAAATAGGAGGACTAGTAGGAATTATTCTAGGCGTACTTGTAGGGAACTTAACATCCTCTTTTATTGGTGGTGTTTTTGTAATTCCTTGGCTTTGGATATTTTCAGGAATATCGCTTTGTATTATGGTTGGAGTTGTAGCTGGAATTTTTCCTGCCCTACAAGCTGCTAAGCTCGACCCTATTGAAGCTCTCCGTTACGAATAAAAAAAATATAAGAAAAGAAAACCATGCCTTTTGGTGGGGTTTTTTTATTTTTGCGCCATGTTGTTATTTATAGGAGGTCCTGAGATATTTATTATTCTACTTTTTGTGGTGCTGTTTTTTGGTGCCAACAAAATTCCTGAACTAGCTAGAGGGCTTGGTAAAGCTATGCGAGAGTTAAAAGATGCTTCAAATGAAATTAAAAAAGATATTCGCGATAGCACCAATAAACTAAAAGATGATTTTGATTTAGACAAATAATGATGTCAACTCTATTTTTTCTTTTTGGTTTAATATTGCTTTTCTTTGGTGGCGAACTATTAGTAAGAGGTTCTGTTTCATTGGCTTTAAAGTTAAGAATTTCAACACTTGTAGTGGGAATAACAATCGTATCGTTTGCTACTTCTGCACCCGAGTTACTAGTTAGCTTACAAGCAGCACTAAAAGGACATACAGATATTACTTTTGGAAATGTAATTGGCTCCAACATTGCTAATATCGCATTGGTTTTGGGCTTGGCAGCTATTTTCTTTCGCTTTAATATCACTTCCCAAACTAGTAAGATAAGTTATCCTGTAATGTTTTTCTCATCAGTTTTTTTTGGTTTGATTTTGTACTTCTTTAATGGAGTAACTCAGTTAGTTGGGGTTGTTTTTATATTCTTGCTTTTAGTTTTTGGTGCAATGCTTATTAGAAGTTCTAGAAAACACCATTTAAAGGCGGCAATTCAGGAAGATGAATTTTTAGAAAAAGAGAGTCGAACTCCTATTTATAAAAGTGTTTTGTATTTAGTTGTTGGTGTTGTTTTATTAAAATTTGGTGCCGACTACTTTGTAGATGGGGCAATTGCTCTGGCAAAAGTATTTAGCGTTTCCGATAGGGTAATTGCAGTTACTGTTATTGCTATTGGCACTAGTATTCCTGAGCTTGCCACTACCGTAATTGCTGCCCTAAAAAAGGAGGAAAGTTTGGCGGTAGGGAATCTTATTGGCTCCAATATTTTTAATATTCTGGCGGTATTAGGATTAACAGCTATTGTAAAGGATATTCCTTTAGTTGATATGCAATTATTTAAAACTGATTATGTATTTATGATGTTAATTACTGTTCTACTTGGTTTGTTTATTTATAGTTTCTCTAAAAATAAGATATCACGCCTTGAGGGTATTATTTTCTTCCTTCTATATATTGCATATTTAGCTTATACTATTTCATTTAAGTTAATATAAAAAAAGCAGCCATTTCAGGGCTGCTTTTAGATTATTATTAAAAATAAAATTATACTGATTTTACTGTTTTTACAATTCTTTCCGCAATTTTGTAAGGGTCGGCATTGGATGCGGGTCTTCTATCTTCTAAATAACCTTTCCAACCATTTTCAACAGTAATAATAGGTATTCTTATTGACGCTCCTCTATCTGATATTCCATAAGAAAAATCATCAATAGAAGCAGTTTCATGTAGCCCAGTTAATCTTTGATCATTATGTTCGCCATAAACATCAATATGCTCTTTTGTTACAGGGCGGAATGCTTCACAAATTTTCTCATAAGTTTCTTGACTTCCACACTCTCTAAGCGTTGAATTAGAAAAATTAGCATGCATTCCAGAGCCATTCCAATCTCCTTTTATTGGTTTAGGATGATACTCTATATAGTAGTTGTAATCTTCCGTTAATCTATCTAGTAAATATCGTGCGATCCAAAGTTCATCTCCCGCTTTTCTTGCTCCTTTTGCAAAAAGTTGAAACTCCCATTGTCCGCAAGCTACTTCTTGATTGATTCCTTCAAAATTAATACCTGCCTCAATACATAAATCTGCATGCTCTTCAACAAGATCTCTCCCATGAGTATTTCTTCCACCTACTGAGCAATAATACAAACCTTGCGGACCAGGAAATCCTCCTAAAGGAAACCCCAAAGGGAGTTCTGTTTTTACATCCATTATAAAGTATTCTTGCTCAAATCCAAACCAAAAATCATTATCATCATCATCATCAATTTTGGCTCTTGCATTTGATTCGTGCGGAATTCCATCAGCATTTAAAACTTCTGTCATCACTAAAAAACCATTCACTCTTGCAGGGTCAGGAAAAATTGCAACAGGTTTTAATAAACAATCAGAAGATTTTCCTTCTGCTTGTTTTGTTGAACTGCCATCAAATGCCCAAATAGGGCAATCCTCTATTTTTCCGCTAAACCCTTCTACTACTTTTGTTTTACTTCTCATGTTTTGAGTAGGTGCGTAACCATCAAGCCAAATATATTCTAGTTTCGATTTTGACATTTCTTTAAAGATTTAAGAGTTAGTATTTTTGTTTCTACAAACAAACAATATTAATTTATTGAAGTAATTATTTGCACTCTTTGTTTTTTACAGACTTATTAAAACCTTATTAACAAACCATTGTTTTATTAAAATCTCACTTTTTATTGTATTTGTAAATTATTCTTTATTTTAGCAAAGTTTTAAAAATAAAAAAAAATGAAATATTTTGTAAAAATACTATTGATAAATTTGTATTTACTTTTTGCCCTACAACTTAGTGCTCAGAGTAATAAAAGTTCAAAAACAAGAAAAGCCGACAAAGCATTTTCGGTAGAGCAATACTATAAAGCAGCTGAGCTTTATAAGAAGGCGTACAAAAAAACTAAGAACAGAGCTTTAAAAGCCGAAATCACTTTTAAACAAGCCGAATGCTACCGATTAACTGGAATTGATAGAGATGCAAAACGAGCAGAAAGCTACTACAAACGAGCAATAGAAGCCAAATATCCAGATGTAATTGTGTACTTAAGATATGCAGATATGTTAAAGAAAAACTCCAAATATCCTGAAGCTTTGGAGCAATATAAGAAATATGTGAAGTTAAACCCAACCGATATTAGAGGAGAAAAAGGAGTGAAATCATGCCAGTTATCAGTGGATTGGAAAACAAATCCTACAAGATACAAAGTTGCTTTAATGCCAATTATAAATTCAAGATATAGCGATTTTTCACCAGCTTTTGGAAATAAAGAATATACAGAAATCTATTTTTCATCTTCTAGAAAAGGATCAACAGGAACTGATACTGATGAAAGAACAGGAGAGAGTTTTATGGATATTTATAAAACTAGGATTGATAAGAAAGCCAAATGGAAATCGCCAGTAGCTGAAATGGAAACCATTAATACAGAGGCAAATGAAGGTCCAATGTACTTAAATCAAAGAGGAAGTACAATGTATTTTACAAAATGTAAAGTAGAAAAGAAAAAACAATTAGGTTGCGAGATTTATGTATCCCAACGCAAAGGTAAGTTGTGGGCTGAAGCAAAGAAGCTTCAAATAAAAGTAGATAGTGGAATTACAGTTGGGCATCCTGCAGTTACTGAAGATGAAAGTACAATATTCTTTTCTTCTGACCAAAAGGGCGGATATGGTGGAAAAGATATTTGGGTGGTGCAGAAAATAAAGAGAAATCAGTGGAGTGAGCCAATGAATTTGGGTCCGGCAATTAATACTGCTGGAGATGAAATGTTTCCATTTATTCATGTAGATGGTGCACTTTATTTTGCGTCAGATGGACACATAGGAATGGGAGGATTGGACATTTACAAATCCCTGCCAGATAGTAATTTAAGCTTTACCTCTGTAGTGAATTTAAAATCACCTGTGAATTCTCCGGGAGATGATTTTGGAATGATTATTGAAAGAAAAGACGAAAGAGGATACTTTACATCTAACCGAAAAGGAGGAAAAGGTGGGGATGATATTTACCAATTTGAACTTCCTCCACTTATTTTTACTCTGCAAGGAGTGGTTATTGATTCAAAAACAAAAGCAATTTTAACGGATGTCAATGTGCAAATTATCTCCTCTGATGGACAATCAGATGATAAAAAAACTGACAATGCAGGTTCATATAACTCTAAAATAAAACCAATTACTTCTTATGAGGTAGTTGCTTCAATGGAAGGTTATTTAAAGAAGAAGAAAACCTTAACTACTGTTGGAGTTGAGCACAATAAAGATTTTGTTGTTGATTTTGAATTAGACCCTATTGTAAAAGAAATCATTTTACCAAAAATTGAGTACGATTATGCAAAATGGGATTTGAGAGAAAAATCTATTGAAGATTTAAATTCCTTGATTTTAACACTTACCGAAAATCCAAATATTACAATAGAGTTGCGTTCGCATACTGATTATAGAGGAACGGATGCACAAAACCAAATTCTTTCCCAAAAAAGAGCAGATGCTTGTATTAATTATTTAATTGAAAATGGAATTGATACAGAAAGATTAACAGCTACAGGAATGGGTGAAAAAGAACCTTTTGTGATGGAGCATAAGGATGGTAAATTAAAGGTAGGTAATGTCCTTACAAAACCTTTTATTGATGGGCTAAGAAGAAAAAAGCAGAAAGAACAAGCACATCAGTATAATAGAAGAACCGCCTTTAAAGTAGTAAGGCAGGATTATGTGCCAAAACCAAAAGAAGAAAAAGAGAATGGAGTAGAAGGACCAACTATTGAGTTAAAAGATCAGGAGAAAAAAGAAAATGCAAAAGATATTTCGACAGATAATAAGTAAGCTAAATATAAAATACAAAAAAGCATCCTTTATTTAGGGGTGCTTTTTTATTTCAAATAAATGACAACTAATAGATACAATCAAAGAGGAGTTTCGGCTGATAAAGAGGATGTACATAATGCAATTAAAAATGTTGATAAAGGACTTTTTCCTTCTGCATTTTGCAAGATTGTCCCTGATTATTTAAGTGGTGATGAGGATTATTGTTTAATAATGCATGCTGATGGTGCAGGAACAAAATCATCTTTAGCTTACATGTACTGGAAAGAAACAGGAGATATTTCTGTTTGGAAAGGGATTGCGCAAGATGCACTTATAATGAATATTGATGATTTATTATGTGTAGGTTCAACTGATAATATCATGCTTTCTTCTACTATTGGGCGTAATAAATCTTTAATAAATGGTGATGTTCTTTCTCAAATCATCAATGGGACTGAGGAGCTTTTAGCAGAATATAAAAAGTTTGGTGTAAACATCATTTCTACAGGAGGTGAAACTGCTGATGTTGGGGATTTAGTGCGTACTATTATTGTTGATTCTACAGTGGTTGCTCGTATGAAAAGAACAGATGTAATTGATAATGCAAATATCAAAGGTGGTAATGTTATTGTTGGTTTGTCATCTTCAGGTATGGCGAGCTATGAAACAGAATATAATGGAGGAATAGGAAGTAATGGATTAACTTCTGCTCGTCATGATGTGTTTTCAAAAGTATTAGCTGAGAAATATCCTGAAAGTTTTGATCCTTCTGTACCTATGGATTTAGTGTATTCAGGAACTAAAAAATTAACAGATGCAGTTGATGGAGCTTCTTTAGATGCTGGAAAGCTAGTGCTTTCTCCAACTAGAACTTATGCGCCAATTATTAAGGAAATTCTAGATAAATATAGAAGTCAAATAAATGGAATGGTGCACTGTAGTGGTGGAGCACAAACTAAGGTGTTACACTTTGTAAATGATGTTCATGTGATAAAGGATAATTTGTTTGATTTACCTCCTTTGTTCAAGCTGATTCAAGAAGAGTCTGCTACTGATTGGAAGGAAATGTACAAAGTATTTAATATGGGACATAGAATGGAAATTTATGTTCCTGAAGAAATTGCATTAAATATTATTGAAATTTCAAAATCCTTTAATGTAGATGCTCAAATTATTGGTAGAGTTGAAGAGTATAAAGGAAAAAAATTAACTATTAATTCCGAATTCGGAACATTTACATATTAATATGCTAGATAAATTAAGTGCGATTAATGATAGATACATGGAGGTTGAAAAACTAATTTCTTCCCCTGATGCTATGAATGATATGAAACTTTATGTTCAATTAAGTAAGGAATATAAAGATTTAGAACCAATTATTAAAGCTTATAAAGAGTACCGAGATTTAGTTGGGAATATTGCTGAGGCTAAGGAGATTTTATCTGATTCTGATGATGCTGAGATGAAAGAGATGGCAAAAATGGAGTTAGATGAAAATTTGCCAAGAAAAGACGAAATGGATGAGGAAATTAAAGTGCTTCTAATACCGAAAGATCCTGCTGATGCAAAGAATGCTGTAATGGAAGTTAGGGCAGGAGCAGGGGGAGATGAAGCAAGTATTTTTGCTGGAGATTTGTATAGGATGTATACTGCTTTTGCACAATCCAAAGGATGGAAAATAGAATTGGTGGATGTTGCTGATGGTACATCAGGAGGTTATAAAGAAATTATTTTTAATGTAAGTGGAGAAGATGTTTACGGTCAATTAAAGTTTGAAAGTGGAGTGCATAGGGTGCAAAGAGTTCCGCAAACAGAAACTCAAGGTAGAGTTCATACTTCTGCAGCAACTGTGATTGTATTGCCTGAGGCTGAGGAATTTGATATTGAATTAAAACCTTCCGATATTCGTAAAGATACTTACTGTTCCTCTGGTCCTGGAGGGCAATCGGTAAATACAACTTATTCTGCAGTTCGCTTAACGCATATTCCTACTGGTGTTGTTGCTCAATGTCAAGATCAAAAATCACAACATAAAAATTACGATAAAGCATTGAAAGTATTGCGTTCTCGTATTTATGAAATTGAATTGCAAAAGAAGTTAGAAGAAGATGCAAAACATAGGAAAACTATGGTTTCCTCAGGAGATAGATCAGCAAAAATCCGTACTTATAATTATCCACAAGGAAGAGTTACCGAGCATAGAATTGGACTTACAAAATACAATTTACAAGCAACAATGGCGGGTGATATTCAGGAATTTATTGATGAATTGCAACTGGCTGAGAATGCTGAAAAACTAAAAGAAGGAACTACATCAGCAAATGAATAGAGAAGAACTAATAAATCAAATTAAATCTAAAAGGTCTTTCCTATGCATAGGTTTAGATGCTGATATTAAAAAAATACCAACTCATTTATTAGAATTTGAAGATCCAATTTTTGAATTCAATAAACAAATTATTGATGCTACTAAGGATTTATGTGTGGCGTACAAACCCAATATTGCTTTCTATGAAAGTATGGGAGTAAGTGGTTGGAATTCTTTGCAAAAAACTTTGGATTACATTCCTAAAGATATTTTTACCATTGCAGATGCAAAAAGAGGGGATATTGGTAATACTTCAAATATGTATGCTCGTGCTTTTTTTGAAAATATGAACTTTGATTCTGTTACAGTTGCACCTTATATGGGGTCGGATTCTGTTACTCCATTTTTGGAATTTAAAGATAAATGGGCTATTGTATTGGCGCTTACTTCTAATAAAGGAGGTTTGGATTTTCAAAAAACTGAAGATAAAAACGGAAAACAATTATTTGAGCAAGTTTTAGAAACTTCAAAACAATGGGGTACTGATGAGAATATGATGTATGTTGTTGGAGCAACAAGAGCAGAACAGCTCTCAGAAATTAGAGAAATTATTCCAAATCACTTTTTATTAGTTCCTGGTGTTGGCGCACAAGGCGGTAATGTGCAAGATGTTGCAAAATATGGTATGAATGCTGATTGTGGACTTTTAGTTAACTCTTCTAGAGGAATTATCTATGCAGGAATTGGTACTGATTTTGCTGAAAAAGCAAAAGTTGAGGCTCAAAAATTACAGCAAGAAATGGCTGTTATTCTAGCAGAAGCAGGAATAAAATAGTCCCCTCTAATAAGAGGGGTTGGGGTGTGTTTTTAAAACTTAATCCTGTACACAATATAGCCAATCCATTCATGGATAAGATTTTCCCATCTTGCTAAAATTTCTGCTTCTGGCAGAAATAAATGATCAAAATAAAATTTTCTTTCACTCATAGAAAAATCACAAGAAAAGGAGCTAACTTTTATTCTTTGTTTTTCAAAACATAACAATGCTCTTCTCATGTGCAAAGCAGAAGTAACTAATAAAAAATTTCCATTTTTAAAATCTCTATTTAGTATAAAAGCAGAATATTTAGCATTTTCTATAGTATTTCTGGATTCCTTTTCAATAATAATATCATTCTCGTTTATTCCAATCTCAATTAGGTATTTCTTCAAATTTGGAGATTCCCTTATATCTAATCCTGTCATTGTACCTGTTCCTCCACTAATAAGAATTTTTTTTACAATTCCTTTTTTGTATAGCTTTATGGCATGTAGTATTCTATCCGAACTCTCATTAAATTCGAGCATATTATAGTTACCATCAAATCCTGACATTCCTCCTAAAACAATTGCTACATCATATTTTTTTTCCAAATGAGCATAAGGGGTTGGACTTATTTCCCACACTTTCGCAATTTCATAATGAAGAAATCCATTTGTAAAAAACCAAAAAGTAAATATGGAATATAAAAGAAGTTTTTTTCTTCTTTTTTTAAAAAAAATTGATAATAATAGTAATGTAAAAACCCAAATTATTGGTTGGATTAAAAAAGAGAGTATTTTTGAGAGTATAAAAAACATAATTTTATTTATCTTTCAAAAATAATTTTTTATTTCAATAAAACAAGTGAAAGAGGAGTTTTTACATCATGTCTGGAAACATCAGTTGTGGAATACAATGGATTTAAATACTATAAATAACGAAACTATTATAGTTAAAAAAATTGGACAGTACAATAGAAATTCGGGGCCTGATTTTTTGAATTCGCAAATAATTATTAATGAGCAACTTTGGGTTGGGAATGTTGAAATTCATAAAAAATCATCTGATTGGGAAAAACACAAACATCAAAATGATGCTGCTTATAATAATGTAATTTTGCATGTTGTTTTTAGGAACGACAAGAAAATCTTTGATAATAATTTAAGAGAAATACCAACTTTAGAAACACAGGGCTTAATTTCAAAAAGTTTGTTGGGAAAATATAATAATCTCAATCTTTCTAAAGCAAAAATTCCATGCAACTCATTTTTAAAAGAAATTGATATTGCTGTTTTTCAGGATTTTTCAAACCAATTAATTCTGGAAAGATTAGAAGATAAATCAAAGCTTTTATCAGAAAAGATGCAAGTAAATAAAAATGATATTGAAGCAACTTTTTATTCTCTTATTTGCAAAAGCATTGGTTTGAAAATAAATGCTCAACCAATGGAGATTTTAAGTGAGTATTTACCATTTCAATTGGTACGAAAACATCAACACAATATCATGCAATTAACAGCTCTATTTTTTGGGGTTTCTGGTTTTTTACAAGATGATTTTACGGAAGATTATCCACAAAAATTGCAAGTAGAATTTAAATATTTAAAGCATAAATATAATCTGAAAATTATGGAAAAATCACTTTGGAAATTTTTGCGTTTACGCCCTGCATCTTTTCCAACTATTCGTCTTGCACAATTAGTAGCAATTTTTTCAAAATATCAGAACTTGGTTTCATTAATTCTGGAAGCAAAAGATAAAAAGGAACTTAAAAATATCTTTACAGTAACTCCGGATAAGTATTGGGATACACATTATACTTTTGATAATATTTCAAGAAAAATAGAAAAGAAAATAGGCGAAAAATCCATAGAGATTATAATAATAAATGCGGTAGTCCCATTACTTTATTTTTATGAAAAAAAAGACAGTAAAATAATACAAAATGCTATTGATTTTTTGAAAGATATTAAAGCGGAAAGGAACACTATTACAAAAAAGTTTTCGGAATCTGGATTGCCTATAAAATCAGCTAAAAACAGCCAAGCGATAATTCAACTTTATAATAACTATTGTTCTTTAAAAAAATGTTTAAATTGCAAGCTCGGAAAACACATACTTGGAAATGCTTAATTTTATTAGAAATTTTTTTGACAAACAATTTTTTGGTGTTAGTTCTTGGTGGGCAGAAAAGCTAGGAATTAAGGCATCATTTGTTCGTTTGTTTTTTATTTATGCCGCTTTCACAAACGCTATAATTGTAGTAATTTATTTGAGCATGGTTTTTATTTTAAAAGTGCGAAATCATTTCAAATACCGTAAAAGAAAGTCCGTATTCGATCTTTAAAAAATGAATAGATTTAAAATTTTTTCCAAAATTTATTTTGCTATTTTACTGCTTGTTACTATTTTTGTTTTTGGTATTTTGGGCTTTATTATCATTGAGGATTACTCCTTAAATGAGGCCTTTTACATGACGATACTTACTGTGTCAACAGTTGGTTTTAATGAGGTGCGTGAGTTAAGCTCGGATGGAAGAATTTTTACAGCATTTCTTATCATCACAAGTTTTGGTACATTTGCGTATTCTATTTCTGCAATTACAACTTATGTACTTAGTGGAGATTTTAAAAATTATTATAAAGATTATAGAGTGAATAAAGAAATTGAAAACATTAAAAACCATGTGGTAGTTTGTGGTTTTGGCAGAAACGGAAGGCAAGCAGCTGATAGCTTAAAATTACATAATCAGCAGTTTGTTGTTGTTGAAAAAAACTTTGAGCGAATAGAACTGATACGAAACGAAAAAACATGTCTTTTTGTAGATGGAGATGCTACATTAGACAATACTTTAGATAAAGCTCAAATTTCTAATGCAAAAGCTTTAATTACTACTTTACCAAATGATGCTGATAATCTTTTTGTGGTTCTTTCTGCTAGACAAAAAAATCCTAATCTTACAATTATAAGTAGAGCATCACAAAATACATCTTACAATAAATTGAAAGTAGCTGGTGCAAATAATGTTATTATGCCCGATAAAGTTGGGGGAGAACATATGGCATCTTTGGTTATTACCCCTGATGTAGTTGAGTTTTTGGATATGATTTCTGTAGGGAGTACTCATCATATTAATTTAGAAGAAATTGCTTTTAATAAATTACCAAAAGGAGATAATATCAATACTATTAGAGAGTTAAGTTCTACTTATAAAACGGGTTGTATGATAGTTGGTTTTAAAACTGCAGATGGTGAATTTGTTATCAATCCATCTGCTGATACTAAGCTTGTCCCTAACTCTAAATTATTTGTTTTAGGAAAAGCTGAGCAAATAAATGAACTCAATAAATTTTTGAATATATAATGACCAAAAGACAATTTTTAGGTGTTTGTGCTTGGCTTGCCGATAAATTTGGGTTGGATGTTGGAGGAATGAGAATTCTATTTATTGCTGCTGTTATACTTGGATTGGGTTCGCCTATTTTGATTTATTTTATTTTGTATTTAGTAAAACCTAGTGAGTATTAATATGAAAGTGCTAATTACTGGAAGTAATGGTTTGCTCGGACAAAAACTCTTACACAAATTAAGAGTGGATAATTCAGTAGAATTAATTGCAACATCAAAGGGTAAAAATAGAGTTTCTGAAAAAAAAGGCTATTCTTATTTTGATTTAGATATTACGGATGAATCAGCTGTTGCAAGAATTATTGCAATGCAAAAACCTGAAGTTGTAATCAATACTGCAGCCATGACAAATGTTGATTTATGTGAAGAAAAGAAATTGAACTGTGATGCACTAAATGTAAGTGCTGTTCAGTTTTTAGCAGATGCTTGTGTTAAAATTAATGCTCACCTTATTCATATTTCAACTGATTTTATTTTTGATGGAGAAGATGGACCTTATAAAGAGGAGGATAAGCCAAATCCACTTTCTTATTACGGATTATCTAAACTAAAATCAGAACAATTATTACAAGCACATGCAGTAAAGTGGACGATTCTTAGAACCATAATTGTATTTGGCGTAGGGGAGAATTTGAGCAAAAGCAATATTGTGCTTTGGGCAAAAGGGGCTTTAGCAAAAGGCGAATCTCTTAATATTATTGATGATCAATTCCGTGCACCAACTTTAGCTGAGGATTTGGCAGATGCTTGTATTTTGGCGGCTAAGAAAAAAGCATTTGGTGTGTTTAATGCTTCAGGAAAAGACATAATGAGTATTTATGAAATAGTGGAACGCATTGCAAAACACTATGGATATACAACAAATAATTTAAATAAAATTAGCACTGCTACTTTAAATCAAACAGCAGGAAGACCACCTAAAACGGGTTTTATTTTAGATAAGTCCAAAGAGGTTTTAGGTTATAATCCTCATAGTTTTGAGGAGTGCTTAACCATAATAGATGAACAATTAAAAGATTAAGCGTTTTGCTTTCTTATTAAGTTCAGTGCAGATCCTGCTTTAAACCAATCGATTTGAGCTTCATTATAAGTATGGTTAAGCGTAATGTTGTCAGTAGTTCCGTCAGCATGAGCCACTTCTAAAGTTAATTGTTTTCCTTCAGTAAATGCATTTAAATCTGTAAAGTTGAAAGTGTCATCTTCTTTTATTACATCATAGTCGGATTCGTTAGCAAAAGTAAGCCCTAGCATACCTTGCTTTTTTAGGTTTGTTTCGTGAATACGAGCAAATGATTTTACAATAACTGCCATTACTCCAAGGTGTCTTGGTTCCATAGCAGCATGTTCTCTTGATGAACCTTCTCCATAATTATGATCTCCAACTACAATAGTTGTGATTCCTGCAGCTTTGTATCCTCTTGCTACATTTGGCACTTCATCTGTTTTTCCATCTAACTGACTTACTACAGCATTTGTCTTCCCTCCAAAAGCATTTACAGCACCAATCAAGCAATTGTTAGAAATGTTATCTAAATGACCTCTGTATCTTAGCCATGGTCCTGCCATAGAGATATGGTCGGTAGTACATTTTCCTTCTGCTTTTATCAATAGTTTTGCTCCAGTAATATTTTCTCCATTCCAAGGATTGAAAGGAGTCAATAATTGTAATCTGTTAGAATCAGGGCTTACAACAACTTCAATTCCACTACCATCTTCTGCTGGGGCTTGGTAGCCATTATCTTCTACTGCAAAACCATTTGGAGGAAGTTCATGTCCTGTTGGTTCTGCTAATTTAACTTTTTCACCATTTTCATTTGTAAGCGTGTCAGTTACAGGGTTAAAATCTAATCTTCCTGAAATTGCAATAGCAGCAACCATTTCTGGTGAGCCAACAAATGCATGAGTATTTGGATTTCCATCAGCACGCTTTGCAAAGTTTCTGTTGAAGGAATGAACAATAGAATTTTTTTCTTGTTTCTCTGCTCCTTCTCTGTCCCATTGTCCGATACATGGGCCGCACGCATTTGTAAATATCTTTGTTGATTCAAATTTATTAAAAGTAGCTATCAATCCATCTCTTTCTGCTGTGTATCTAACTTGCTCTGAACCTGGATTAATTCCTAAAGTTGCTTTTGGTTTTATTCCTTTATTTACCGCATCTTCAACAATAGAAGCTGCTCTTGTTAAATCTTCATATGATGAGTTGGTACAGGATCCGATTAATGCCCATTCAATATCTAAAGGCCAGTCATTTTTAGTTGCTTTTGCATTCATTTCTGATACAGGAGTAGCTAAATCTGGAGTAAATGGTCCGTTTAAATGTGGTGTTAAATCATCAAGATTAATTTCAATTACTTGATCAAAATATTGTTCTGGATTTGCATAAACTTCAGCATCTCCTGTTAAGTGTTCTTTTATTTCATTTGCTGCATCAGCTACATCATCTCTATCGGTTGCTCTTAAGTATCTTTCAATACTTTCGTCATAACCAAATGTTGAGGTTGTTGCTCCAATTTCAGCACCCATATTACAAATAGTTCCTTTCCCTGTTGCCGATAATGAAATTGCTCCCTCTCCAAAATATTCAACAATTGCTCCTGTACCACCTTTAGCAGATACAATTCCAGCAACTTTTAATATTACATCTTTTGGTGCAGTCCATCCGTTAAGATTTCCTGTAAGTTTTACTCCAATTAATTTTGGGAATTTTAGTTCCCAAGGCATTCCAGCCATTACATCAACAGCATCAGCACCACCAACACCAATTGCTACCATTCCTAATCCACCAGCATTTACTGTGTGAGAATCTGTTCCAATCATCATTCCTCCAGGGAAAGCATAATTCTCTAAAACTACTTGATGAATAATTCCTGCTCCTGGTTTCCAGAATCCAATTCCGTATTTATTACAAACAGAGCTTAAGAAGTTAAAGACTTCATTGTTCTGGTTTATTCCTTCTTGTAAATCTTTACTTGCTCCTAATTTAGCTTGAATTAAATGATCGGCATGTGCTGTAGATGGTACGGCAACTTTATCTTTTCCTGCTTGCATGAACTGTAAAAGTGCCATTTGTGCAGTTGCATCTTGCATTGCTACTCTGTCAGGTGCAAAATCAACATAATCTTCTCCTCTTGTAAATGCTTTTGTTGTATCTCCATCCCAAAGGTGAGTGTAAAGTATTTTTTCTGCTAGAGTTAGAGGTTTTCCAGTTGCTTTTCTTGCTGCTTCAACTGCTTTAGGGTACTTTTTGTACACCTTTTTTATCATGTTAATATCAAATGCCATAATCTTGCTTTAATTATTTGCAAATTTAATAAAAAGTGATGATTATTAATATTAATTTGGTGAGGATGTAATTTTTCCTTTTTTCAGACAGTGCTAAAAGTACATTTTTTAAATTAGTTTGTTGTGCACGCATAATAAAAAGTAAATTTACTATGCACGCATAGTATTTTTTAGTATTTTAGCACAAAATTAGAATTATGGAACAAGAAGATACTATAGACTATAACATAAGAAAAACTTGGTACAATATTACCAAAATGTACAATCGTACTGCCACCGAATATATGGCAAGTATGGCCTTAGGGATGATTATTTTGAATATCGATATATCTGAAGGAACACCCTCTACACAACTAGGGCCAAATATGGGAATGGAAGCAACTTCCCTATCTCGTTCGCTTAACAAATTGGAGGATGCAGGTGTAATTGAACGAAAACCTGACCCAAATGATAAGCGAAAATCAGTAATTCACCTTACACCTTTAGGTATGGATTGGCGTGAAGTTGCCAAAGGAGTAGTTATAGAATTTAATGAAAAAATACAATCGCATTTTGAAAAAGAAGAAATGGAAACCTTCTTTGCAATACTAAAAAAGATAAATAAAATTATAGATGAAAATAAATAGACACATTAACAAAGTAGCAGTAGTTGGTTCCGGAATTATGGGATCGCGTATTGCTTGCCATTTCGCAAATATTGGAGTGGAAGTTTTACTCTTGGATATTGTTCCTTTTGACTTAACACAGGAGCAAAAACAAGACAAAAAAATAAGAAACTCTATTGTAAATGATGCACTAAAAAGCACTTTAAAAAGCAAACCATCTCCTATTTATAGCAAGGAGTTTGTAAGCAGAATTACAACTGGAAACTTGGATGATGATTTGCATAAAATTGCAGATGCAGATTGGGTTATTGAAGTAGTTGTGGAACGACTTGACATTAAAAAACAGGTTTTTGAAAAGATAGAAAAATTCAGAACTGATGGCACTTTAATTTCTTCTAACACTTCAGGAATCCCGATTGAAAGTATGATTGACGGAAGATCAGAAGATTTCCAAAAACACTTTTGCGGAACACATTTTTTCAATCCTCCAAGATATTTAAAATTATTGGAAATTATTCCAACCACTAAAACTTCTTCTGACATCATTGATTTCTTAATGCATTATGGAGATAAGTTTTTAGGAAAAGACATGGTACTTTGTAAAGACACTCCTGCATTTATTGCCAACAGAATTGGAGTAGCAAACATTATGTCCCTTTTCCATTTAGTAAAAGAATTAGACTTAACGGTTGAGGAAGTAGATTCATTGAGCGGACCTATTATTGGTCGTCCAAAATCGGCAACTTTCCGTACTTGCGATTTAGTAGGATTAGATACTTTAATTCATGTTGCAAATGGAGTGTATGAAAATTGCCCTAATGATGAAAACAGAAGTAATTTTGAATTACCAGAGTTCATCACAAAAATGAGTGAAAACAAATGGTTAGGAGATAAAACTAAGCAAGGTTTTTACAAGAAATCAAAAGACGCAAATGGAAAAAGAATAATTGAGGCACTAAACCTCAACACTATGGAATACGCTCCAAAACAAAGAGCTAAATTTGCAACCATTGCAGCAGCAAAACAAGAGGATGACCTTTTAAAAAGATTAAAAATATTAGTAAAAGGAAAAGATAAGGCAGGAGAATTTTACCGTAAATCATTCTATAGTGCATTTGCTTATGTATCGCACAGAATACCAGAAATAACAGATGACCTTTACAAAATTGATAGAGCATTATGTGCTGGTTTTGGTTGGGAAATTGGTCCGTTCCAAATGTGGGATGCTTTAGATGTTGAAAAGACACTATCTAAAATGGAAGAATCAGGATACAAAGCAGCTCCTTGGGTTTACGATATGGTAAAATCAGGAACTACTTCTTTCTACACAACAGAAAATGGGACTTTAAATTACTACAATATTCCATCAAAAGCACAAGAAAAAGTTGCTGGTATGGAGAACTTTATTGTGTTAGACCACATCCGTGAAAACAATACAATTTGGAGTAATTCTGGGTGTAACCTTACGGATATTGGTGATGGAATTGTAAACTTGGAATGGAGAACGAAAATGAACTCTATAGGAGGGGAAGTTTTAGAAGGAATCCAAAAATCTATTGAAATTGCAGAAAAAAATCACAAAGGATTAGTTATCGCCAACCAAGGAACTAACTTTTCAGTTGGAGCAAATATTGCTATGATATTCATGATGGCAATTGAACAAGAATATGAAGAAATTGATTTTGCAGTTCGTGCTTTCCAAAACACAACCGGAAGAATCAGAAACTCATCTATTCCTGTAGTAGTTGCAACACACGGAATGACTTTAGGTGGTGGTTGTGAAATAGCTTTACATGCCGACCATGTACAAGCATCAGCAGAAACTTATATCGGTTTAGTGGAAATGGGAGTTGGTGTTATCCCAGGTGGTGGTGGAACTAAAGAAATGGCAAAAAGAGCATCTGATGCATATTTTTCTGGAGACATACAACTACCAACACTAAAAGAAAGGTACTTAAATATAGGAATGGCAAAAGTTGCTACCTCAGCACAAGAAGCAATTGAATTAGATTTATTATTAAAAAATAGAGATAAAGTAACTGTTGGTTTCAACAACCTAATTACGGATGCAAAAGCTGCAGCACTTAACCTAGCAAACCAAGGGTATAGCCAACCAGTACCTGAAAAGATAAAAGTTTTAGGAAAAGATGGACTAGGAATGTTTATGGTTGGTGCACACAGTATGCATGCGGCAGGATATATTACAGAACACGAAAAACTAATGTCCGAAAAATTAGCCTATGCAATTTGTGGTGGAGATTTATCTGCACCAACTCTAGTTTCTGAGCAATATTTATTAGACTTAGAAAGAGAAGCATTCTTATCCCTTTGTGGAGAAAGAAAAACTTTAGAGAGAATTGAGCACATGTTAAAGAAAGGAAAACCATTGAGGAATTAGTAACTAGATTTGAGATATTAGACAATAGATAAAAAATATTTGTCATCCTGAATAAATTGAAGGATCTCGTTTTTGAAATATTTTTTAAAATAGAATTGATAAAATAAAAAAAGATGAAAATACAAGAAACATACATTATTGCAGGATACCGATCAGCAGTAGGAAAATCAGGAAAAGGAGTTTTTAAATTTACTCGCCCTGATGATTTGGCTGCAGATGTAATTAAACATTTAGTAGCATCCATTCCTGAGTTAGATAAAGATAAAATTGATGATGTAATTTGCGGTAACGCAACTCCTGAAGCAGAGCAAGGATTGAATATTGGGCGTATGATTTCCTTAATGGGATTAGACACCATAAAAGTACCGGGAATGACCGTGAATAGATATTGTTCATCAGGATTAGAAACCATTGCCATTGCAAATGCAAAAATACAAAGTGGAATGGCTGATTGTATTATTGCAGGAGGTGTGGAGTGCATGTCCCCTATCCCATTTGGAGGCTGGAGAATTATACCAAATTATGATGTAGCAAAAAATAATTCTGATTGGTATTGGAACATGGGACTTACTGCAGAAGCAGTAGCAAAAAAATGGAATATCAGCAGAAAAGACCAAGATGAATTTGCTTTCAACTCCCATCAAAAAGCATTAAATGCTATTGAAAAGGGATATTTTAAAAGTGGAATTGTTCCTATCACTATAAAGGAAACCTACTTAGATAAAAATGAGAAAAGACAGGAAAGAGAATATGTTGTGGATACAGATGAAGGACCAAGAAAAGGAGGTTCTGCTGAAGGATTAGCAAGACTAAGACCAGTTTTTGCACAAGAAGGAACAGTAACAGCTGCAAATGCATCACAAACTTCTGATGGAGCAGCCTTTGTAATTCTTATGTCAGAAAAAATGGTGAATGAACTAGGGGTAAAACCAATTGCAAAACTATTGAGTTATTCGGTAGCAGGTGTTGAACCAAAGCATATGGGAATTGGCCCAGTTGAAGCAATACCAATGGCACTTGAAAAGGCAGGATTAAAGTTAGAAGACATGGAGCAAATTGAATTGAATGAAGCTTTTGCATCACAATCCTTAGCAGTAATTCGTGAATTAGGATTGAACCAAGATATAGTAAATGTAAATGGTGGTGCAATTGCCTTAGGACATCCACTAGGATGTACAGGAGGAAAACTAACCGTTCAACTAATCAATGAAATGAAAAGAAGAAATCAAAAATACGGAATGGTTACCATGTGTGTAGGTGCAGGACAAGGTGCAGCCGGAGTATTTGAAATTCTATAAAAAACCTAAAACGAAATCAAAACCAAAAACCACAAAAAATGAAAAACAAGTACATTGTAGATTTATCAGAAGTACAGCTAAGCGACCTTGAATTAGTAGGAGGAAAAAATGCCTCACTTGGGGAAATGATTCAAAACCTAGGAAAGCTAGGAGTTAACATACCGGGAGGATTTGCCCTTACAGTAGATGCCTATTGGGAGTTTATCAATCATAATAAATTGGATAAAAAAATAAGACGCCATATCAAAAAAATGAAAAAAGATGATTTGGTTTCTTTAAAGAAAACTGGGTTAGAAATTAGGCAATTAATTAGAAATGGTAAATGGCCGAGACAGGTAAAAGAAGAAATTAGAAATAGCTATACTTTACTCTCCCAACAATACGGTTCAGATATTACAGATGTAGCTGTTCGATCATCTGCAACAGCTGAAGACCTGCCAGATGCTTCTTTTGCCGGGCAACAAGAAACCTATTTAAATGTAAGAGGCCCTGAGCAAATCCTAACTTCTGTACGAAATTGTTTCGCATCTTTATTTACAGACAGAGCAATTTCGTACAGAGATAACTTTGGTTTTGATCATTTTGATGTTGGTTTATCTGTGTGTGTACAGAAAATGGTTCGTTCCGATTTGGCTTCTTCTGGAGTAGCTTTTTCATTAGATACCGAAAGTGGTTTTAAGGATGTGGTTTTAATTAATGGTTCGTACGGACTAGGGGAAAGTGTAGTACAAGGAACTGTTTCTCCAGATGAGTTTTTGATTTTTAAACCTACTTTAAAAAATGGTTTTGAGTCTATTATAGAAAAGAAAATGGGGAAGAAAGAGAACAAAATGATTTATTCTACTGACCCAGGTCAATTGGTAAAAACCGTTCATGTTGGAAACACCCAACAAGATGAATTTTGTATTACAGATAAACAAGCTTTACAGTTAGCAAAATGGGTTTGTATTATTGAGGATTATTACACCGAGTTAAAAGGACATTGGTGCCCAATGGATACTGAATGGGCAGTTGACGGACTTTCTGGAGATTTATTTATCGTACAAGCTAGGCCAGAAACAATTCATTCCAGAAAAAAGGACAATGATTTAGTAGAATATAGAATTGATAACTCAGCAGGTGCAGCAGTTAGGTTAACAGGAATTGCAGTAGGAGATAAAATAGGACAAGGAAAAGTCCAAAAAATGTATTCCCTAGATGGTAGAGATGGTAGTTTTGATGGTTCTGACTTTAAGGAAGGAGATATATTAGTTACCGAAATGACAGATCCGGATTGGGAACCAATCATGAAAAAAGCTTCTGCAATTATCACTAATAAAGGAGGAAGAACTTGTCATGCAGCAATTGTTGCCAGAGAGATGGGAGTGCCTGCAATTGTAGGAACTGAAAACGGAACGGAAGTCCTTTTTAACGGAGAAGAATTTACGGTAAGTTGTGCAGAAGGTGATGTCGGAAAAGTGTATGAAGGGATCGTACCTTTCAAATTGAAGAAGACAAAATTGGACAATTTGCCAACTACAAAAACTCCAATTATGTTGAATGTAGCTTCTCCTGATTTAGCCTTTAAATTTGCACAAATACCAAATGCAGGAGTAGGACTTGCTAGAGAGGAATTTATCATCAACAACTACATTCAAGCACATCCTTTAGCGCTTTTAAAACATAAAGAATTAGAAGATGAAGAATTATCAGAAAAGATAAGAGTACTAACAAGAGGATTTAAAGATGAAGAAACTTTTTTCATCAAACGACTATCTTATGGAGTAGCAAAAATTGCATCTGCATTTTATCCAAAACAAGCCATTGTACGACTATCCGATTTTAAATCAAACGAATATTACAACTTATTAGGAGGAAGTTACTTTGAGCCAACTGAAGAAAATCCTATGATTGGATGGAGAGGTGCTTCTCGTTATTATTCTAAGCAATACAAATACGCTTTTGGGATGGAATGTAAAGCCATCAAAAGGGTAAGAGAAAAAATGGGATTAGACAATGTTACCATTATGATTCCTTTCTGCCGTACAGTAGAGGAATTAGAAAAGGTGTACAAAGTGATGAAAAAATACGGATTAGAAAGAGGGAAAGATGGACTGCAAGTTTATCTTATGGCAGAGTTGCCATCCAATATTTTAATGGCAGAAGAATTTGCCGAACATATTGATGGTTTCTCAATTGGATCAAACGATTTAACCCAATTAACTTTAGGGTTGGATAGAGATTCATCCTTAGTTGCTCATATTTATGATGAGAGAAATCCTGCAGTAAAACGCTCAATTTCTAATCTTATAAAAGTAGCAAAACAAACAAAAACAAAAGTTGGGATTTGTGGTCAAGGTCCATCAGACTACCCAGATTTCGCACAATTTTTAGTAGAAGAAGGAATAGATACCATTTCGGTAACTCCTGATTCTATGTTAAAAACAATAAAAGCAATAGCAAAAATAGAAAACAAATAAAATTATGATAAAAGGAGGAGAATTTTTAATAAAAGACCAAGAGGCAAAAGACATATTTATTCCAGAAGAGTTTGGAGAAGACCAGTTAATGATGGCATCTGCAACTAAAGAATTTGTAGAAAAAGAATTGGATCCGCACAGGGAGAGATTTGAAAAGAAAGACTACAAACTAACGGAGGACTGCATGAAAAAAGCAGGAGAACTAGGATTATTGGGAATTAGCGTACCAGCAGAATACGGAGGAATGGGAATGCCATTCAACACTTCAGTGCTTATTTGTGATAGAATTTCAGGAGCAAACGGTTCCTTTTCTACAGCATTTGGCGCCCATACCGGAATTGGAACTTTACCAATTTTATTATATGGTGATGACACGCAAAGAAAAAAATACTTACCAAAATTAGCTTCAGGTGAGTGGATGGGATGTTATTGCTTAACTGAACCTGGAGCAGGTTCGGACGCAAATTCAGGAAAAACAAAAGCGGTACTTACTGAAGATGGTAAACACTACCTTATCACAGGACAAAAAATGTGGATTTCAAATGCAGGTTTTGCGGATGTATTTATTGTTTTTGCAAGAATTGAAGACGACAAAAACATTACTGGTTTCATCTTGGAAAAAGGAATGGAAGGCATCACTTTAGGGGAAGAAGAACATAAACTAGGATTGAACTCCTCTTCTACTCGCCAAGTATTTTTCACGCAAGTAAAAGTCCCAGTTGAAAGTTTATTAGGAGGTAGAGGAAACGGATTTAAAATTGCTATGAACGCACTTAATGTAGGTAGAATTAAACTTTCTGCAGCAGTATTAGATGCTTGTAGAAGAGTAATAGGACTATCCACTAATTATGCAAATGAGCGTATACAATTTGGTATTCCAATTGCAAAATTTGGAGCTATAAAACATAAGTTGGCAGATATGGCCGTAAGAACTTACGCTATTGAATCCGCAACTTACCGATCAGGAAATGATATTGAGAAAAATATTTTAAGATTAGAAGCTGAGGGGGTGGATCATCAAGAGGCACACTTAAAAGGGATTGAGGAATACGCAATTGAATGTTCTATCGTAAAAGTATTAGGATCAGAAACTATACAATTCTGTTCTGATGAAGGAATCCAAATTTATGGAGGAATGGGCTATTCGGCAGACACACCAATGGAAGCTGCATATCGTGATGCAAGAATTGCTCGTATCTATGAAGGAACAAACGAAATCAATAGAATGTTATTGGTGGGAATGATATTGAAAAAAGCAATGAAAGGGCAGTTAGACATTATGGGACCAGCCATGAAAGTTGCAGAAGATTTAATGAGCATTCCGTCCTTTGACAAGCCAGATGATAGCATACTTTTTGCAGTAGAAAAAGAACAGCTTAAAAAATTGAAAAAAGCAATATTGATGTGTGCAGGAAAAGCAGCACAACATTATGCTATGACTATTGAAAGAGAACAAGAAGTATTAATGAACTTAGCCGATATGGTTATTGAAGTGTACACAGCAGAATCTGCAATTTTGAGAGCTGAGAAATTGGCTAGTAAAGATGGAGAAGAAGCGACACAACACAAAATAAATATGAGTAAATTATTCTTGTATTCTTCTATTAAAAACTGTCAAAAATCGGGAGAAGAAGTGATTTTATCTTTTGCAGAAGGGGACCAGCAAAGAATGCTTTTGATGGGATTAAAACGATTTACAAAAGGATATACAATTAACCCTAAACAGATGAGAAGAAATATAGCCGATAAACTTATTGAAGAAAGTAAGTATTGTTTTTAGTATCTTTACGCAATGAAATTTACAGAATTTAAGTTCGGAAACGAACTTCAAGAGGGGCTAGATATAATGGGATTTGAAAAGGCCACCCCAATACAAGAACAAGCAATACCAATTATTCAAAATAATAAAGACTTAATTGCCTGTGCGCAAACAGGAACAGGAAAAACAGCTGCTTTTGTTTTACCTATTTTAGATAAACTTACAAAAACAGCTCAAAACAATAAAGTAAATACAATTATTGTAGCGCCAACTAGGGAATTAGCCAAACAAATTGATATGCAAATTGAGGGATTCTCCTATTTTACTAATTCCTCATCTTACCCTATTTATGGTGGGGGAACAGGAGTTGAATTCGACAATCAAAAACAAGCTTTGGTAAATGGTGCGGATATTATTATCTGTACTCCAGGAAGATTAATGGCCCATTTAGATTTTAATTATTTTGATACTTCTGGAGTGAAACATTTTATTTTGGATGAAGCAGATAGAATGTTAGACATGGGGTTTTATGATGACATCATGAAAATTGCAAATAAACTGCCAAAAGACAGACAAAACTTATTGTTTTCGGCTACCATGCCACCAAAAATTAGAGAATTAGCAAACAAACTTTTGAAAAATCCTGAAAGTATTAGTTTGGCAATTTCCAAGCCTGCTGAAGGACTTACCCAGAATGCTTACATGACACATGACAATCAGAAAGTAAAACTGGTAAGAGAAATTTTGAAAGCTAAAGGAAAGGATTTAAGTCATGTGCTTATTTTTGCTTCAAGCATAAAGAGTGTAAAAGAAATAAAAACTACACTTAACAAAGCAGGAATGAGGGCGTCAGAAATGCACTCAGGATTAGACCAAGAGCAAAGAGAAGATACGATTCGTGATTTTAAAAATAAGAAAATTCGCATATTAGTAGCTACTGATATTTTGTCCAGAGGGATTGATATTAAAGGAATTGAACTCGTAATAAACTATGAAGTACCCCATGATGCTGAGGATTATGTACACAGAATTGGGCGTACAGCAAGGGCTGATAGAACGGGAGAAGCTATTACTTTTATAAATCCTAAACAAGTTCGTAACTTTAAGGATATTGAAAAACTAATTGAAAAAGAAGTACCTAAATTAGATTTACCAAAAGGATTTGAAAAAGGTCCTGAATACAAGATTTTTCCTAAAAACAAGAAGAAAAAACAGTGGAATAATAAGCGAAAATTTAAGAAGCCTCAACACAAAAATACTAACGCTCCAAAATAGGAGCATGATGTGGCTTTATTCTAGCATCAATAATTGGCACAGAACAAGAAAAATGTTTGTTCTTCAACTCTGCATTTAAACCAAAAATATCATTTGCAGGATTGGATCGTGTAAAAGTAACCCACAACCAATTAGAGAAATTTTCAGCTGTAAAAGTGGCATCATCTACTAAAGTAATCATTGCTATTCCTTCCATATTTTGTTTTTCTAAACTAGCAATCAACTCTTTTATTTCTCCCGTACCCTCTACTACTAAATTTCCATTACTCACTAATTTAGGATTAGAAAATTCATTAGGTAAATCTATGTTTGGTAAACTTTCAGATAGTTTTCTTTTGATTTCTCCTGCTGCAGCTATTACTACTTTTGATCCTTCATTCAATCCATCTCCGCTATAATCCAAAGTATCAATAGTAGTTTTAGTCTGGAAATGTAAATCTCTGTTCCAGTCTACCCTCTCTAAAAAATGAGTAAAATATTCCTTTTCGTTATTTACATTTGGCGCATTCTCATCATCACAAATAAATAGATATTTCGCTAAACTCATTTGTCCTGTTCCTAAAATATGATTGGCAATAGTCAATAACTCTTGGGGTTGTTTGGTTGGGTTATATGGAGTATATCTTTCACTTCCCACCGCCAACAATAAAGGGTGAACTCCTGCTTCATCCACTGCATTTACCGCTTTCAATCCAGGAATTTCTTGTTCTATTGCCTTTCCACTAATTTCATGTATTAATGCACCAAACTGAGAGTCCTCTTGAGGTGGACGACCTACAACTGTAAAGGGCCAAATGGCATTTTCTTTAGCATATACTTTATGAATCTTCAAAACCGGAAAATCATGTTTCAAACTATAGTAACCCAAATGATCGCCAAATGGTCCTTCAGGTTTTACATCATTTTGGTGTAACTCTCCACAAATTACAAAGTCAGCATCTGCAGAAATAGTATAGCCATCTTTTTTGGCATACCTAAAATTCCTACCTCCTAAAATTCCTGCAAAAGCCATTTCTGACATTCCCTCTGGCAAAGGCATAACAGCAGCAAAGGTATGTGATGGTGGTCCTCCCACAAAAATAGATACCTTTAAAGGTTCTCCTTTTTGATTTGCTTTTTTCTGATGTACACCAATCCCTCTATGGATTTGATAATGCATCCCTACTTCTTTGTTGGGCACATAGTCATTACCTGAAAGTTGAACGCGATACATCCCTAAATTAGAGTTCATAATTCCAGGATTTTCTGGATCTTCAGAATAAACTTGAGGCAAAGTAATAAAAGCACCTCCATCCTCTTTCCAACATTTTACCTGAGGTAAATCCTCAATTTGTATTTCTTTAAATTTTCTTGGAAACCTAACTTTAACTGGAATAGCATAAATACCATGCAGAGCCGTAAAAATAGCTTCAATAGGATTTTTTAAAGCTGAAACAGGATTAGTTTTTAAGTCAATTAATCTCTTTACTTGTTTCAAACTATCACGGAACATAAACTTACTCCTATCTAAAGTTCCGAACAAATTAGAAACGGCTTTGAATTTACTTCCCTTTATATTTTCATATAAAATAGCTTTCCCACCTTTTGCAAATTCATCTAAATGAATAGATGCCATTTCCAAATCAGGGGTTACCTCATCAGAAAGTCTTAGGAGTTCTCCTTTCTTTTCTAAATCCGAGATACATTGTTGTAAGGTTTTGTAAGACATAAATAAGTTATGAGCCACTAGTGTGTAGGCAATAGCATTAATTTATACCAAATATATATTTTGATTTCTTTTACTAGTCACTTTTCACCAAAAACTTTAAAAATATTATCTCTTATCGATAGCAACATATTTTCTTTGGGTAGCACCTGTATAAACTTGTCTTGGTCTTCCAATTGGTTCGTTATTTTCTCTCATTTCTTTCCATTGTGCAATCCATCCTGGCAATCTTCCCAATGCAAACATTACTGTAAACATATCAGTTGGAATTCCTAATGCCCTGTAAATAATTCCAGAATAAAAATCAACATTCGGATACAACCCTCTTGCTTTAAAGTACTCATCTTCCAATGCTACTTTTTCTAATTCCATTGCAATATCCAATACAGGATCCTCTATTCCAAGCTCACTCAAAACATCATCAGCAGCTTTTTTAATAATAGTAGCTCTTGGGTCAAAGTTTTTATAAACTCTATGTCCGAATCCCATTAAACGGAAAGGATCAGATTTATCTTTTGCTTTAGCAACATATTTATCTACATCTCCTCCGTCAGCTTTTATTTCTTCAAGCATTTCAATTACTGCTTGATTAGCACCACCATGAAGTGGACCCCAAAGTGCAGCAATTCCTGCTGAAACAGAAGCATATAAACTAGCATGAGATGAGCCAACAATTCTAACTGTTGCTGCAGAACAATTTTGCTCATGATCAGCATGCAAAATCAAAAGTTTATTAAGAGCAGCTGCAACTACTGGATTTATTTCATAATTAACAGTAGGCAAAGAGAACATCATTCTGATAAAATTTTCACAATAATCTAGAGAATTATCAGGATAAATTACTGGTTGTCGCATTCTATTTTTAAAACTCCAAGCTGCAAGAGTTGGTAGTTTTGCAATGAAGCGAATTATTGTTCCGTTTACTTCTTCAGCTGAACGGTTAGGGTCTAATGACTTTGGATAAAAGGCAGTAAGGGAGGAAACAAGAGAAGAAAGTACTCCCATTGGATGTGATTTTGATGGAAAACCGTCTAAAATAGACCTAACATCCTCATGAACTAATGTGTGTTTGGAGACATCTTCTTTAAAGTTATCTAACTCCTCAGCAGTTGGTAATTCGCCATAGATTAATAGAAAAGCAACCTCCAAAAAAGTAGCTTTTTCAGCTAAATCCTCAATGGAATACCCTCTATATCTTAAAATTCCTTCTTCACCATTTAAAAATGTAATTGCACTCTCGCAAGAACCTGTATTTTTAAATCCTTTATCTAAAGTTACTAATCCTGATTGTCCTCTCAACTTGCTTATATCAATTGCTTTTTCATTCTCAGCTCCTGTAATTATTGGAAGTTCATAAACCTTCCCATCATAATGTAACTCTGCTTTTTTTGTCATTATTTCTTTGTTTTTTTAATTAGCCGAATATAAAGTTTTTCCCAAGATAAATAGAATCTTTTCCTAAATATTCTTCAATTCTTAATAACTGATTGTATTTTGCCATTCTATCTGAACGGGAAGCAGAACCAGTTTTAATCTGACCACAATTTAATGCTACAGCTAAATCAGCAATTGTTGTATCTTCTGTTTCACCTGACCTATGACTCATTACTGATGTGTAGGAATTTTCTTGTGCCATTTTTACAGCATTAATTGTTTCTGTTAAAGTACCAATTTGATTTACTTTAATTAAAATAGAGTTTGCTATATCATTATCAATTCCTCTTTTTAATCTTTCTACATTAGTTACAAATAAATCATCTCCAACTAACTGAACTTTATCTCCAATCTTCTCTGTTAAATCTTTCCAAGCATCCCAATCGTCTTCATCCAAACCATCTTCAATGGAT
>JACNLP010000032.1 GCA_014381465.1 Flavobacteriales bacterium
ATAATTCTCAAAAAATAGCTAACCGGTGAGCAGTATGTTATTGTCGGTGGAAATTATTTTACTAGATAAAGAAAGTAATCCTATCACTATTTTTATCTTTTTCCTGTCATTTTGATAGGATTAATCGTGCTTTTATGATAGGAAAAACATTTTGCGTATCATATAATTTTAATTTGCGTATCATTTTTTAGGCATTTTGATATGTATTTCATACTTTTGTGATACGCAAAAAAGAAAATGACTACTCAATTAAGTAAAAATCAAATATTAATAACTGAATTATTAAAGAGAGAATCCTTGCTTTCTTCTTCTGAAATTCATGATCAATTGAATTTTAGTAATTCTCTTTTAACCACTAAAAGAATGCTCTCTAATTTGGTAAGTAAAAAATTAATCTCCACCTCAGGAAAAGGAAGAGGAACAAAATATAGCATTAGTAAGAGTTATAATTTATTCTTCCCTATAAATTTGGAGGAATATTACTTAACAGATGTAGATGAGAGAAAAATAATAACTCATTTTAACTTATCACTAATGAAGGATGTTTTGCAAAACGCTCCTATATTTAACAAACAAGAAATTGAGGAATTATATAGCCTACAAAGCACTTATCAGAAAAACATAAGTGACTTAAGCAAAAATGAATACAACAAAGAGTTAGAGCGATTGGCAATTGACCTGAGTTGGAAATCTTCACAAATAGAAGGAAACACCTATTCTTTATTAGAAACAGAACGACTCTTAAAAGAAAAAGAAACTGCCTCTGGAAAAAAGAAAGATGAGGCGGTAATGCTATTAAATCATAAAGACGCATTGGATTTTATAGTTGAAAATCCTAATTATGCAATTCCACTAAGCATCTCAAAAATTGAAGACATCCATAGCATACTCATAAAAGAATTAGCAGTGGACAAAAATATCAGAAAAAGAAGAGTAGGTATTTCTGGCACCAATTACAAACCATTGGATAACGAATATCAAATAAGAGAAGCTTTGGAAAATTGTTGTAATTTAGTAAATAATAAAAGTTGTGTCTTTGAAAAAACATTACTTGCTTTATTGTTAATTTCCTACATTCAACCTTTTAATGATGGAAATAAAAGAACTGCTCGAATTATTAGTAATGCTATCTTAATTAATAATAATTACTGTCCTCTTTCCTTCAGAACGGTAGATTCTATTGAATAAAAAAAAAAGCCCTGCTTTTGTTTTACGAACAAAATAATATTACCGCTTTTAAAAACATATTTTGCAGTCAGTTTAAATTTGCTGTGGAAACTTACTTCTAAAATGAAAATAAACACCATCATATTAGATGATAATTTGGAACACCTATCTTATTTTAGAAAAACTTCTTTCGGAAATAGAAGAAGTGGAACTCATCCAAAAATTTACAAACCCTACCAAAACAAAGGAATGGTTGCAAAAAAATAAAGTAGATTTATTAATATCAGATATAGAAATGAATCACCTTAACGGATTAGAATTAATAAACCAATTAGAAAAACCCCCATTTGTTATATATGTAAGTTCCTACCCTAAATATGCCGCTAAAAGTTTCGAACTTGAACCCTTACATTATTTAGTAAAACCAATAAATGAAATTGATTTACGCATAGCAATTGAACGAGCAAAGAATAAAATACTAAAGAAAGAAGTAGAAGAATATATTATTATTAAAGAAGGGCATGCTCTTTTTCATAAAATTAGTCTTTCGGATATATTATTTATAGAAGCGGACAATGATTATGTAAAAGTAATTTGTAAAAAGAAGGAATATAGAACCCACTGCACCTTAAAAGAAATAGAAAATAGATTAGGAAGCAATTTCATAAAAACACATAGAAGTTATCTGGTAAACCAAAGCCATATTAATAAAATAAATGGAACTTTTGCAGAAATAAAAAACTACACTATCCCTGTTTCTAGGGCTTACAAACAAACTGTTTATGATAGATTAGGGATTAAGAATTAGGCAAAACAACACTAACAATACTTCCTTTTTCTGAACTGTCAATTAATAATATTCCTTTATTTAATGTTGTGAATTCCTTGCACAAATCCAAGCCTAATCCCAAACCCTTGGATTGATGATTACAGCCAAATCCGCACCCTTTATCAATAATATCAATTTGTGTTTTATTTTCAGAGTTAAAAATAGCTATTACAATTTCAGAATTTTCAGGAGAATATTTAATGGCATTGTGCAAGATGTTTCTAATCACAATTCGGATTGTATTTTCATCTGCAAATGCAATCCAATCATCTGAAAAATCTTTACTAATTTTTATTTTCTTTTCAGTTATTTGCGTTTTTAGTAATTGAATTGTTTCTTCAATCATTTCATTTAAGTCTAAGATCTTAGGATGCAACTCAATCTTATCCAAATGCTCTGCCGACCAGCTAAATAAAGTATCAAATTCCAATAATAGATTAGTTGATCCTTGTTCTATCTTTTGCAAGTTTTCTATTTTTTTACTTTGAGACAACATTTTAATAGAGGCAATCACTCCTCTTAAATCATGTGAAATAATAGAAAATAACCGTTCTTTTGCTTTATTTGATTCGGTTAGTTTCCTGTTTAATTTAGCGGTTTTTCTTATAAAATAAATAACAACAACAAAAAGTAAAAAGAATGTAATGATGATAATATTTCTTATTTTTTTCTCTTGTCTTAGGGTTATTATTTTCTTTTCTGTTTCAAATAATTTCTTTTGTTTTTCCAGCTCTTGCAAAGCAATCCTATTGTGTGGGTGCAAATATTGTTTTTTTAAGGAATCGGCTATTGACATAAATTTATAGGCTTTTTCAAAATCTTTTTTAGCCAAATAAACCTGAGAATAATTATAAGTGTAATGATGATTTACCTCATCATCATTTAAAAGCGGGGCAACTTCTTCTGATTTTTTACAATGATATAAGGCACTATCAATTTCACCCTCTTTTAAAAAGAATCCTACTAAGGTTGCATGATATTGAAAATTTTGCAACAAAGCATTCGGAAGCTTTGGCATTACCATTTTTGCTGAATCCAAATATAGTTTTGTTACTTCTGGAGAATTTCCTCTACTAATGTAATAATAGTTGGCTAAATATTGATTATTTTGTATTTGTTTTGCAAAACGAATTCCTTCTTTAAACCTTCCTTTTACTTTATAAAAAATAAATAATACACGATTATTATTACAAGTTAAAGCGAGTTGCTCCGCCTTATCAAAATAAATATAAGCCGTTTTTTGGTCTTGTGTTTTTATGTACAATAAACCTAAATTTAAGTTTAAATCTGCCTTTAAACTATCATATTCCTCATACTCATTTAACAATAATAATCCTTTAGTATAAGTCAAAGCAGCTTCATCCCACTTTCCATAAGTTTGATACCTTACTCCTAAGTTATTGTAAGATGAAGCAAGCTCAGGAATTTCAGAGGCATTATTAAAAACAGCAATAGCATCTTGCAATACAATTATTGCACTATCTCTGTTCCCATTTTGGTTATGTTTTTCAGATAATTCCCAAAAGTGATTTGCATTTTTTGTTTGCGATAAAAGGACTAAGGGCATTAGCAATAAAAGTAATACAGTTTTTATTTTCCACACTTTTTTAGATGTTTTTTAAAAGGAATAATTTTATTCAAAGTTAGTAAATAATTTTATTTTTTTAATGATGAAACTTTATTTTCATAAAATTATAAAAAGAAAAGACCTGACCTTTTGGTTAGGATTTTTTGTTTTTTAAAAACAACCACACGATAAAATCGTGCGGGAGCTGGGGTTGTTTTACTCTATAACTATTCTTTTCTCTACTGTTCCATCATCATTGATGTAGAAAAGAGGAGTGTTTTTAGCAGGGCTAGTTTCTCTACCTAACACATCAATTACTTTTAACAACTTAGTTGAATTACCTGCTGTATTTAAAACTCCTGAGGTAGATAATGGAGAGTAATAGAAATTATAATAGCCATCATGGTCAGAAGTACTTATTGGATTATAATATATTTTCTCATATTCTGACACAAACTCATTACGACTAAAAGGGTACGCAATATTATTTGTTAAAAGCGACAAATCATATGTGAAATTATTACTAATGTAATAAACCCAAGCAACACCATTCCAATCGTAATGTGTTGAAGTAATCATATTATTATTTACATCATAAGAATATTCAATCTTTCCCTGTAAAGTAAGCAGTGAATCACTGTAAAACAAACATAAGTTGTTATTATTATTTGCATCATAAGTATACTCTGATTTACCTTGACTATCCCATATAGATAATATAGTATCCCAATAAAAACTCTCTCGTAAAATCAAATTATTATTAATATCATAAGTAAACTCACTTTTAGCAGATATCTCATAAGAGGATATTACAGTATTCCAATCGTAATGTGTTGAAATAATAAGATTATTATTTATATTATAAGTATATTCATTTTTCTCTACTTCCCAAACAGATAAAGAAGCATTCCATTCAAACCTCTCCCGTAAAATTAAATTATTATTAATATCATAAGTGTATTCAGTGTAATTATCTAATTGCCAAACAGATAAAGAATTATTCCAATAAAACACTTCCAATAAAACTAAATTATTATTAGCATCATAAGTATTTTCAATCTTTCCCTGTAAGGTAAGCAGTGGATCACTGTAAATCAAACATAAGTTGTTATTATTATTTGCATCATAAGAAAACTCTATTTTTTGTTCAACCTGATTGTTATAATAAGTTATAATACTATCCATTTTATGAGTATAGGTTTGCCCAAACCCAATCATAGGCAAGCAAAGTAATATAAAAAATAGTTTTTTCATAATTTTAATTTTTACAAATCTAATAAAAAATTGTCATACCGAACTTTATGTGAGGAAACGCTTTTTGTTCGGCAAAGCCAATCTACAAATTCTAATAACAGAAACTGAAGATCTTTCACATTCGTTCAAGATGACAACTATTTAATTATCTGAGCAGTATGCTCTTTCGTTTTTACTTTCGTAATAATATCTTCTATTATTCCATTTTCATCAATAACAAATGTAGTTCTGTGTATGCCATCATATTCCTTACCCATGAATTTTTTAGGTCCCCAAACACCATAAGCATTTAGCACTTCCTTGCTTTCATCCGAAATAAGCGGGAAAGGTAATTCGTGCTTTGCAATAAATTTTTGGTGTCTTTCTGGGCTATCAGCCGAGCAACCTAAAACCACATAGCCCTTATCCAAAAGCAATTGGTAGTTATCCCTCAAATTACACGATTGAACCGTACAACCTGGAGTCATATCCTTTGGGTAAAAGTACAATACTACCTTTTTTCCTTTAAACTGCTCTAATGTAATCTGCTCTCCATTTTCATCAATGGAATTTATTGTTGGGGCTTTATCTCCTATATTTAGCATAGTTTGTAGTTGGTTGTAAGTGGTTTGTAGAATGTAATAATCAAAAAACTACAAACCACAAACAATGTTAAAGTGTTCCTCTTCTTTCTTGTTCTGCTTCAATTGATTCAAACAATGCTTTAAAGTTTCCTTTTCCAAAAGATTGCGCTCCTTTTCTTTGGATTATCTCAAAAAATAAAGTTGGTCTGTCCGTTAATGGTTTTGTAAAGATTTGCAATAAATACCCTTCATCATCTCTATCTACCATTATTCCGTGTTCTTTTAAAATATTCATATCCTCCTCAATTTTTCCTACTCTACCACCTACAGTATCATAATAAGTTCCTGGAACATATAAAAACTCGACTCCTCTCTTTTTCATTTCAGAAACTGTAAAAACAATATCATCAGTTGCAACAGCAATATGTTGGCAACCTGGCCCTCCATAAAAGTCTAAATATTCCTCAATCTGAGATTTCTTTTTTCCTTCTGCTGGCTCATTAATTGGAAATTTAATTCTCCCATTTCCATTGGTCATTACTTTACTCATTAAAGCAGTAAACTGAGTAGAAATATCTTTATCATCAAAAGTAATAAGGTTTGCAAAGCCCATAGTTTCATTATAGAACTTTGCCCAAGTATTCATCTCCCCCCATCCTACATTCCCTACCATATGGTCAATGTATTTTAGTCCGCAAGAAGTTGGGTTATAATGCGATTCCCATTTTTCAAATCCTGGACGGAACACTCCTTTGTAATTTTTGCGTTCTACAAAAATATGAACAGTATCTCCATAAGTATGAATTCCTGCTCTTACTACTTCTCCATCTGCATCTTTCTCAGTTTTGGGTTCAAAATATGATTTTGCTCCTCTTTTAGTTGTTTCCTCCCATGCTTTTTTTGCATCATCTACCCAAAGAGCAATTACTTTCACTCCATCACCATGTTTTTTAATATGATCAAAAATCTCATTGTCCTCTCCTGGCATAGGTGTAGTAAAAACCAATCTGATTTTATCCTGAACTACAACATAAGATGTTCTATCCTTGACTCCTGTTTCTAAACCTGCATAAGCAAGAGATTGAAACCCAAGAGCTGTTTTGTAAAAGTGTGCTGCTTGTTTCGCATTTCCCACATAATATTCTACATAATCCGTTCCTAAAATTGGCAAAAAGTCATCTGCCTCAGGGAATATTTTTTCTAATCCGTAATTAAAATTTTCTACTTTGGTTAAATCTTTCATTTCTTTATTTTTTTAAGTGGCTAGTTACACCATACTACAAACTAATTTATCTCCAACTTTTATAATAATCATCAACTTCTAACTTAAGTGCCTCCTCTGTAATCATAACAGGACTGAATGGATCAATCATAACTGCTAACTCCTGAGTTGCCGTTTTCCCTACACTTCTTTCAATTGCACCAGGATGAGGCCCGTGAGGAATTCCTCCAGGATGCAAAGTAATCTGTCCTTTTTCAATATTATTTCTACTCATAAAATCTCCATCAACATAATACAACAATTCTTCTGCATCAATATTAGAATGATGATAAGGTGCTGGAATTGCTTCTGGATGATAATCGTACATTCTTGGAACAAATGAACAAACAACAAAGCCTGCTGCCTCCCATTGTTGATGAATTGGAGGTGGTAAATGAACTCTACCTGTTATTGGCTCAAAATCAAAAATCGAAAATGCATAAGGATAATGGAATCCATCCCAACCAACTACATCAAATGGGTGGTTTTCATGCGTGTATTCCCAAAGAACTCCTTGTTTTTTTGATAATACCTTAAACTCTCCTTGTTCATCATGAGTTTGAAGACCCTCAGGCAATCTGAAATCACGCTCACAAAATGGAGAATATTCCAAAAATTGTCCAAAATGGTTTCTGTATCTTTTTGGAGTTAAAATTGGTGAGAATGACTCTACAAATAATAATCTGTTTTCTTGAGTATCAAAATCAATTTGATAAGTTACTCCTCTTGGGATAATCAAATAATCGCCATATTTGAAATCAATATTCCCGTACATTGTTCGGAGCTTTCCACTTCCTTCATGCACAAATAACATTTCATCTGCATCAGAATTTCTAAAGAAATAATCCTTTGAAAAAGATTTAGGACGAGCCAAACCAATATGCAAATCAGAATTTGCAAAAAGAACTTTTCTACTCTCTAAATAATCTTCTTCTTGTGGAATAGAAAACCCTTTAAAACTCATTGCTTTCATGTTTTTTTCAATCGCAATTTTTGGGGAAGTATCTTTTACTTTTTTGATTTCTGAAACCACAGTGGGTGGGTACAAATGATAAATTAAAGAGGACATACCTGCAAATCCTACTGTCCCAAAAAGCTCCTCTTGATACAGACTTCCATCCTCTTTTTTAAAGGTAGTATGCCTCTTGTGAGGTATTTTTCCTAATGTATGGTATCTTGGCATATTGTTATTTTTATGCAAATATAAGATTTAAAACACAAACAAAAGATGATTTTTGTCAACTCTAATTAAAAATGATATTTTTGCATAGATGAAACTTCTTACCTATAAATTAAAAAAATCCGAAAAAAAACAAATTGGTGTTTTGCATAATGCCAAAGTATTTAATTTAAACGATTATTTTGGAGATATTTCACTTATTGATTTATTCCAAATTGAAGATTATCAAAATAAAATTGCTAGCCATATCTGTAATGTAAATTGCATAAAACATAATATTGAAGATGTTACCGTTTTACCCACTATCCCAAAACCTACTTCTTTTAGGGACGCTTATGCTTTTAGGCAACATGTAGCAACCTCTCGTAAAAATAGAGGAGTAGACATGATTCCTGAGTTTGATGAGTTCCCGGTATTTTATTTTTCTAACCACAATGCAATGTTTGCTGATGGAGAAGAAATTGAATTAATGCTCGACCATTTTCACAGATTAGATTATGAATTAGAATTTGCAATTGTAATCGGTAAAGGAGGAAAAAATATATTATCCAAAGATGCAGACAAACACATTGCTGGATTTTGCATACTAAATGATATTAGTGCCAGAAGGTTGCAAATGGAAGAAATGAAACTAAATTTAGGACCTGCAAAAGGAAAAGATTTTGCGAATGTAATTGGTCCTTACTTAGTTACTCCTGATGAATTAGAAAGTAAAAGTATAGCTACTCCTTTTGGGAAAAAATACGATTTGCAAATGAGCTGTTATGTAAATGGAGAACTATTATCAGAAGGAAATGCAAAAAACATGAACTGGACCTTTGCCGAAATAATTGAACGAGCATCTTATGGAGTAGAGCTTTTCCCTGGAGATGTAATTGGTTCAGGAACGGTAGGAACAGGGTGTTTATTGGAATTAAACGGAACAGGGAAAAGAGCAAATCCGGATTATGAAGAAAGATGGATACAAGAAGGAGATGAAATTGAAATGCTGATTGAGGGCTTAGGAAAAATTACAAACAAAATAGTAAAAGCAAAAACTGAACACTCTATTTTAAAATTGAAGAAATGATAAAAACATTAGACATAACTAAAGGGGAAGTAGAAGGATTGTATGGGATTTTATCAGCTGCTGTAACGCCAAGACCCATTGCATTGGTAAGTACAGTTGACAAAAATGGAAAACCAAATTTAGCCCCTTTTTCTTTCTTTAATGTCTTTTCTGTAAACCCTCCTATTATGGTTTTTTCTCCAGTAAAAAGTGGAAGATTCGGGACCAACAAACACACCTTAGAAAATGTAACGGAAGTAAAAGAGTGTGTGATCGCATTAGTCACTGAAGATATAGCACAACAAGTTTCATTAGCATCTTGTAGTTTTGATAAAGGTGTAAATGAATTTGATAAATCAGGACTAACAGAAATAAAATCAGACTTAATTACGCCAAGTAGAATTTTAGAATCTCCAATAAACTTTGAATGTAGAGTAAATGATATTATAACATTAGGAGATGAGGGTGGAGCAGGAAATTTAGTAATTGCTGAAATTTTGAAAGTTCATATCAATGAAGATATTTTAGATAATGAAGGGACTATTGATCCCTTTAAAATGAGAATTGTAAGCAGATATGGAGCTAATTGGTACGGGAAAACAACTAAAGACTCTCTTTATGAAATTGCAAAACCTATCTCAAGAACAGGAATGGGAATTGATAAATTACCTGAAAATATTAAAAATTCAACTATTTTAACTGGGAATGAATTGGCAATTTTAGCATCAGCAGAAAATATTCCAACTAAAATTGAGTTAAATGCAAGAGAAAATAAAACAGAAGAAGAAAAACATATATTTGCAAAAGAATTATTAAGCCAAGGAAAATCAGAAGATGCTTGGCAAATACTAATATAAACTAACTAAAAAGAAAACTATGTCATTCGAATTACCAAAATTACCTTACGCTTATGATGCGTTAGAACCAAATATTGATGCAAGAACTATGGAAATACACCATTCAAAACATCATAATGGATATACAAATAACCTGAACAATGCAATTGCAGGAACAGATTTAGAAGGAAAATCTATTGAAGAAATTTGTGCAACTCCAGGATTAAGTGGAGGTGCTAGAAACAATGGTGGAGGTTACTACAACCATAATATGTTTTGGACATCAATGAGCCCAAATGGTGGAGGGAATCCTACAGGAGCTATTGCTGATGCAATAAATGCTAAATTTGGATCTTTTGAAAACTTTAAAGATGAATTCTCAAAAGCAGCTGCTACAAGATTTGGGTCAGGATGGGCTTGGCTTGGAGTGAATAATGGAGAATTAAAAGTATCCTCAACAGCCAATCAGGATAATCCTTTAATGGATGATCAATGTGGTTGTACTCCTATTTTATGCTTAGATGTATGGGAGCATGCTTACTATTTAAACTACCAAAACAGACGCCCAGACTACATCAATGCATTCTTTAATGTTATCAATTGGGATGAAGTAAATAAAAGATACACTGCAGCTTTATAATAATTGTAAAGGGGGACTTCTAAAAATAGATAATTTTCAAAAAACAAAAATAACTTACCTTTGCCTTGTAAAATATTTTTTTTATTTTAGCGTTATAGCAACCTATGAAAAAGGTTTTCTCCATATTATTAGCTTGTATTTTTCTATTTTCAAATATAGGGTTTACTATTAGTAATCACTATTGTGGCGGTAGCATTGCTGAGAGTGCATTATCAATTGGGAAAAGTGATGTTGGATGCGGAATGGAGACAGATGGCAAAATGAAATGCCAAAAAAAATCTCATCAAAACTCATATTCTAAAACACCTTGCTGTGCTGATGAATATCTTCAGTTCAACATAAATGAAAATTACACTACATTTACCACAGTAGAAGAAAATATAAATATTACATTTATTGCTGCTTTTGTGGTTTCTTGTAGTAACTTGTATTATTTTAATAACTCCAAAATATTAGAGTATTTAGCGTACTCGCACCCCCCTCCGAAACAGAATGCACAGGCACTGTTTCAGTCTTTTCTTCTCTAATAGAATTTGATTTATCTAACAGCTAATGCTGTGGCTATTTTTGTATAATTATTATTAAAATAATTTATACTTTTCACAAAATTAATCAAAATCTATCATGTTAAATAAACTTATTCGTTACTTTCTTCACAATCGGCTTATCACCTTAATTGTGCTCTTATTTTTTATAGGACTTGGAATAATAACTTCACCTTTTGGATGGAAAACATCTTTCCTTCCCTCCGACCCTGTTGCTGTAGATGCAATTCCTGATATTGGTGAAAATCAACAAATCATTTTTACAAAATGGATGGGGAGGTCTCCTCAGGATATTGAAGACCAAATAACCTATCCTCTTACTACTTCTTTACTTGGAATTCCCGGAGTAAAATCAATTAGAAGTTCTTCAATTTTTGGCTTTTCAAGTATTTATATTATTTTTAATGAGGATGTAGAATTTTATTGGTCACGCTCCAGAATATTAGAAAAACTAAATTCTCTTCCTGTAGATTTATTGCCTGAAGGTGTCCAGCCTGCCTTAGGGCCAGATGCAACTGCTCTTGGGCAAGTATTTTGGTACACTATTGAAGGAAGAGATAAAGATGGGAACCCAACTGGAGGATGGGATTTACACGAGATTAGAACTGTACAGGATTTTTATGTAAAATATGGCTTAAATGCTGTTGATGGCGTTTCTGAGGTAGCTTCCATTGGGGGTTATGTGCAAGAATATCAAATAGATGTAAATCCTGATATATTAAAATCGTATAATATTCCTTTGCATAAAGTAATGCTTGCTGCCAAAAAATCAAACAGAGATGTGGGAGCAAAAACCATAGAAATTAACAAAGCCGAATACTTAGTTAGAGGATTAGGGTACATAAAATCGGTTGAAGATTTAGAGAAAGCAGTGGTTGATGTTTATGATAATGTGCCAATTCGAATTAAAGATATTGCTGTAGTTACTCTTGGCCCTTCTTCAAGAAGAGGTTTGTTAGATAAAGATGGGGCAGAAGTAGTTGGTGGAGTAGTAGTAGCTAGATATGGTTCTAATCCATTGCAAGTAATAAATAATGTAAAACAAAAAATACAAATACTTGCAAGCGGATTGCCAAAAAAGATGCTACCAAATGGAATAGAAAGTCAATTAACTATTATTCCATTTTATGATAGAACTCAATTAATACAAGAAACCTTAGGGACACTTGAAGAAGCGCTCTCATTGGAGTTGCTAATTGTTATTTTAGTGGTTATTGTTATGGTGCTTAATTTAAGAGCATCAATTCTTATTTCTAGTTTGCTGCCTATTTCAGTGCTGATGGTATTTATTGGTATGCGTTATTTCAATGTAGATGCTAATATTGTAGCACTTTCAGGAATTGCTATTGCTATTGGAACTATGGTAGATTTGGCCATTGTTCTTTCCGAAAACATACTAAAACATATTAAAGAATCACCCACATCACAAAAATTAATTGACACTATTTATAATGCGTCAGCAGAAGTAAGTTCGGCAATTGTAACAGCAGTTTCTACTACAATTGTTAGTTTCATTCCTGTTTTTACCATGCAAGCTGCTGAAGGTAAACTTTTCAGACCTTTAGCATTTACAAAAACCTTTGCTCTAATTGCGGCTTTAATTGTTGCATTGCTTATTTTACCCACAATTGCGTATTGGTTATTTGGCATTAAAATTAATAAATCATCAAAAGGGAAGCTACTTAACTCTTTATTAATTTTAGGGGGTTTTCTTATTGCTGTTTGGGCTTCTGTTTGGGGAGGAATTACCTTAATAGCATTTGGTTTTTCTTGGTTTATTAAGAAATATGTAAAGTATAAGAATTGGGTAATAAATAACCTTTCTATAGTAATTACACTCCTTTCTGTAACATGGTTATTAGCGAACTATTGGATGCCTCTTGGTGCTGGAAAATCTTTTTTCATGAATTTTCTTTTCGTTAGTTTTTTACTGGTTTTAATTTTAGGATTTTTTGGATTGCTTGAAAAGTATTATGTAAGTATACTCAACTACTGTCTAGCAAATAAAAAACGCTTCTTATTTATACCAGCTATAATTATATTTTTTGCGATAAATACTTGGATTGGTTTTAATAATACTTTTGGTTTTGTTGCCAAAGGATTTGATACAGTTGGTGTTAATATTCGAACTACAAGTTTATGGTCAGGATTCTTACATACATTCCCAGGAATTGGAAAAGAATTTATGCCATCACTTGATGAAGGAAGTTTTCTACTAATGCCAACCTCAATGCCACATGCAGGAATTGAACAAAATAAAAAAGTAGTGCAGCAATTAGATATGTTATTAGCAAATATTCCTGAAGTGGAATTAGCAGTTGGTAAAATGGGGCGTGTAGAATCTGCACTTGATCCTGCTCCTATTTCAATGTATGAGAACATCATTAATTATAAATCAGAATATTTAGTAAATAAAAAAGGACATAGAGAACGGTTTAAAGTAGATAATGATAATCATTTCATCCTTACTTCAGGTGATACAATTGCAAATGAAGAAGCTATATTAGAAGGTATTTCTTATTCTGATTTAATTATTGATAGAAGTGGTTTGTACTTTAGAAATTGGAGGAATGAAATTAACTCTCCTGATGATATTTGGAACGAAATAGTTAGAGTTACAAAAATTCCTGGAGTTACTTCTGCCCCAAAATTACAACCTATTGAAACTAGATTAGTGATGTTGCAAACTGGAATGCGTGCTCCAATGGGAATTAAAGTATATGGCCCTGATTTAGAGACAATAGAAGATTTTGGAAGGCAGTTAGAAGGCATTTTAAAAGAAGTGCCATCTGTGAAAAAGGAAGCTGTATTTGCTGATAGAATTGTAGGTAAACCCTACATTCATTTAAACATTGATAGAGATGCAATTGCTAGATATGGGCTAATTATTGAAGATGTCCAAAGAACTATTGAAACTGCAATTGGAGGCATGCAAGTAACTACTACTGTAGAAGGTAGAGAAAGGTTTCCTGTGCGTGTTAGGTATCCTAGAGAGTTACGAGATGACCCTGAAGCATTAAAGAAAATTTATATTTCTACACCAACAGGTGCTCAGGTACTTCTAGGTGATTTAGTAAACATTGAATATTTGAGAGGCCCTCAGATGATTAAAAGTGAAGATACCTTTTTGGTTGGATATGTTTTGCTAGACAAAAAAGATGGATATGCTGAAGTAGATGTTGTGGAACAAGCACAAAGGTTTATTCAAAACAGAATAGAAACAGGAGAACTTGTTGTTCCTGCTGGGATTAGTTATAAATTTTCAGGAAGTTATGAAAATCAAATTAGAGCAGAAAAAAGACTTTCTATTATCGTGCCATTAGTACTGATTATTATATTTTTAATTCTGTATTTTCAATTCAAATCTGTTTCAACTTCATTAATGATTTTTACTGGAATTGCTATGGCTTTTAGTGGTGCTTTTCTAATGTTGTGGCTGTACGGACAAGATTGGTTTTTAAATTTCTCATTCTTTGGAGCTCATATGCAAACGCTATTTCAAATTGATACCATTAATTTAAGTGTTGCTGTTTGGGTTGGTTTTATTGCCCTTTTTGGTATTGCTACTGATGATGGTGTATTAATAGGAACTTACCTTGATCAAAGCATGGAACGCAATAAACCAAAATCTTTAATTGAAATGAAGCAAGCTGTAATTGAAGCTGGGAAAAGAAGAATTAAACCTGCTGTAATGACATCAGCAACAACAATTATTGCACTCCTTCCTGTACTGACATCAACTGGCAGAGGGGCGGACATTATGATACCTATGGCAATACCTGCTTTTGGCGGAATGATTGTTGCAGCTATCACCTATTTTATGGTCCCTGTGCTCTATTACATGAGGGAGGAGCGAAAATTTAAAAATAATTTATCATGAAAAAATATATGAAATTAGTATATATAATTCTGTTTTTCCCATTTATTATTCAAGCACAAACATTTGATGATTACCTGGTAGAAGCGGCAGAAAACAATCCTGCATTAAAAGTGAAATACGCAAATTTTGAAGCAGCTTTACAAAAGGTTGAACAAGTAAAAACACTAAACGACCCAACATTTTCATTTGGTTATTTTATTAGTCCTGCTGAAACACGACTAGGCCCTCAGAAAAGTCGATTAAGTTTATCTCAGAAGTTGCCTTGGTTTGGCACATTATCAGCAAAAGGAAATGCTGCTCGGTTTTTAGCTGAAGCAAAATATCAAGAATTCTTAGATGCTAAAAATGATTTGTATTTTAAGGTAAAGTCAGCTTATTACCCATTAGTAAAATTGCAAAAAGATTTACAACTTCAAAAAGAAAACCGAGAAATTCTTTTCACTTTTAAGCAACTTTCAACCACTGCTTTTAAAAATGGTAAAAGCAGTATGTCAGATGTAATACGAGTAGATATTATGATTGATTTAAGCAATACTACTATTTTATTGTTAGAGGATAAAATCAAACCTCTAAGTACTCGGTTTAATAAGTTGCTTAATAAAGATGAAAATTCAGTCATAAAAATTCACAACACATTAGATGAGCCTTTATTAATAAAAGAGTATGGAAAAGATAGTTTAGTCTTAAAAAACCCGATAATAGAGAGTTTTGCTTTGAAAATAAAATCAGCACAACAAGAAGTAAGACTAGCTAAAAAAAGTGGGCTTCCTAATTTTGGAATAGGACTTGATTATGTAATACTTGATAAGAGAACTGATATGAATGTTTCTGAAAATGGAAGAGATATTATTATGCCAATGTTAAGCATGAGTTTACCTTTATATAGAGGTAAATATAAAGCTGCAAGAAAACAAGCGCAATTTAAAGAGGCGTCATTAATTTCTGCTAAAAAGAACTATGAAAATAAGTTAGTTAGTAATTATGAATCATCTTTATTTTTACTAAAAAAAGAACAGGAGCTAATTAAGTTACACCAGAAACAAATAATTAAAACACAACAAATAATTTCACTTCTTTTAACAGAATATAGCAATTCTGGAAAGGATTTTGAGGAAGTGTTAAGAATGCAACAACAATTATTAAAATATAAAATTTCAGAAGTAAATGCAGTAAATAATTATCTTATTGCTTTTGCTAAACTAGATTATTTAACTTCAAAAACAGAATAAAATGAAAACACTAAATAAAAAAAATATCTATATCATATTAGCAACCTTATTTGCAGGAATACTAATTGGTGCTTTATTTTTTGGAGAAAATTCAAAAGATGCTTCTTCCAAAAATCAAGAACAAGTAAAAAATACAATTTGGACATGTTCCATGCATCCTCAAATTAGACAAGCAGAATTTGGACTATGTCCTCTTTGTGGAATGGATTTAATTCCTTTGGATGATGAATCATCAGATGGAGATCCTATGGAAATTAGAATGTCGCCATCAGCAATGCAAATAGCTAATATACAAACATCAGTTATTAGTAAGCAAAAAGCAATAAAAGAAATAAGGGTAAACGGAAAAGTAAAAGCTGATGAAAGAGAAGTATTTTCTCAATCCTCTCATATTTCTGGGAGAATAGAAAAATTGCTGATAAATTATACTGGAGAATATGTAACGAAAGGGCAGGAAATAGCTTACATCTACTCTCCAGAATTAGTATCCGCACAAGAAGAGCTTTTGGAGGCTTATAAAATGAAAAATGTACAAGCTGAATTGTACATGGCTGCAAGGGAAAAGTTAAAAAATTGGAAACTAACAGAACAACAAATAGATGGCATAATACAATCTGGAGTACTTATAGAAAATTTTCCTATATTATCAGATTTAACAGGAGTAGTACTTACAAAACGAGTGAATCTAGGAGACCATATTAAGCAAGGTCAGTCTCTTTTTGAGGTAGCTGATTTGGATAAAGTATGGATACTTTTTGATGTGTATGAAAGTGATTTGTATTGGGTTAAAAAAGGAAATGAAGTTAGTTTTACAATTCAATCCATTCCTGGAGAATCATTTAAAGGGAATATTACATTTATTGATCCTATTATTAATCCGAAAACTCGTGTTGCCACTGCAAGGGTTGAGATTGATAATAGAGGAAGAAATCTAAAACCTGATATGTTTGCTTTAGGGGAAATCAGTAGTAAAATGAAAAATAATACACAAGAAATAATTGTCCCTAAATCAGCAGTAATGTGGACTGGAGAACGCTCAGTAGTGTACTTAAAAACTCCATCTGTTTCAGGAGTCAGTTTCCTAATGCGAGAAGTAATACTTGGTGCATCATTAGGTGGCAGTTATATTATTAAAGAAGGGTTAAAGGAAGGGGATGAAATTGCAACTAATGGAACATTTAGTATTGATGCAGCCGCACAATTAGCTGGAAAACCAAGTATGATGAATCCATTTGAGAAAGAAGATATATATGAAGAAAAGGAAATTGTAAAGATTGCAATTAATGCAAAATCTAAACAAACGCTTTCTCCTATTTTTGATGATTATTTTTCATTGAAAAATGCATTATCTTCAGATAATTTTGAACAAAGTGAAGAAATTGTATTAGCACTTTTAAAAACTTTAAATAAAGTAAATATGAGTGTTTTTACAGGAGAATCACATAATGTATGGATGCAATTTAGCAAGCAAACCACAACAATTTTAAAGCAGATGAAAAAAAGTGAAAATATAAAAAAACAAAGAACTCATTTTATTAAATTATCAAAAGAATTTATTGTACTAATTCAGACTTTTGGAGCAGTTGATAAAACAATTTATCAGCAATTTTGCCCTATGGCAAACAATAACAAAGGAGCAGATTGGTTAAGTAATAGTAAAGAAATAAAAAATCCCTATTTTGGTAAGTCAATGCTGAAATGTGGAGAAATAAAACAAACAATTAAATAATAACCTTAAAACAATAAACATGAAAAAGAACATTTTAAAAATCACATTAATTGGTGCAATCGCTCTAATGAGTACAGAATCATTTTCGACTAATTCGTTTTCCGATAACAGGATAATAGTTGCAAATAATACAAAAACAGAAACATTTAAAGTTTTTGGGAATTGTGGTATGTGTGAAAGAACTATTGAAAGCTCCCTTGCAAATATTAAAGGTATTGAAAAAGCGGATTGGAATAAAGAAACAAAAATGATGAAAGTTATCTTTGATGAAAAGCAAATTAGTTTGGATGAGATTAAACAAAAAATTGCTGAAGTAGGGTATGACACTGATAAATTCAGAGCAACAGAAAAAGTATATAATAATTTGCCTGGCTGTTGCCAGTACGATAGACCTGCAAAAAAGAAAAGTCATAATTCTCATAATGGACATAAACATTAGAAACAATTAAATAAAATGAAAAAGCAAATTTTAACAATCGGAACAGCAATGCTATTTATTGCATGAACAGTATTTTTTACATTTGTTAAAATCATTACCTAAAATTGCAGAGATTGTAGGAAATGGAGCTTATTATTTATTGGCAGAAATGAGTAAAACATAAAATGAACACGCACATTAAATTATAGCAGTTGTTAAATTTAAAAGAGATATCAGGCCGCTTTATAATATTTTTATAAATTTGCCACACTTAAATTAATAATCAATCAAATTAAAAGAAAATGAAAAACAAATTAAAGTTATTTACATTAGTAGGGTTATTCCTGATGGGATCTTACACAATTTTCGCTCAAGATCAAGTAGATACAAATACCGCTACTGAACAAACAACAGAAGAAGTTGTTGAAGAAACTGCTGTAGTTGAGGAAACAATAACTGAAGCTCAGGAAGAAAATAAATCTTTCCACCAAGTTATAAAACAAAAATTTATTGAAGGTGGCCCATCTTTTATGGGAGTAGTTTTGCTTTGCTTAATCTTAGGATTGGCATTGGCTATTGAAAGAATTATTTACCTTAATATGGCTACAAGCGATTCCTCAAAATTATTAAATGATGTGGAAGGGGCTCTTCAATCTGGTGGAGTAGATGCGGCAAAAGAAACTTGTAGAAATACAAAAGGTCCTGTTGCGTCTATTTTTTATCAAGGATTAGATCGTTCTGGGGAAGGCATTGACATGGTGGAGAAATCAGTTGTTGCTTATGGCTCGGTTCAAATGGGGCTGTTGGAAAAAGGACTTTCTTGGATTGCACTATTTATTGCCTTAGCGCCAATGCTTGGTTTTATGGGAACAGTAATTGGTATGATTGGTGCTTTTGATGCTATTGAAGCGGCTGGAGATATTTCTCCATCATTAGTAGCAGGAGGTATTAAAGTAGCACTTTTAACAACTGTTTTCGGACTTATTGTTGCGATTATTCTGCAAATATTCTACAATTATATTGTTTCTAAAATTGATAGTATTGTAAACGATATGGAAGATGCTTCTATCTCTTTAATTGATTTATTAGTAAAAAATAAATAAGCATGGATTTGATTAATATCGGTATAATTATTACTTACATTATGATTATTGGTGCCGCATTAGCGGTGGTAGGATTTTCTGTAATGCAAATGATGAAAAGCCCTAAAAATTCCAAAAAAACACTTTATACAGTTGGAGGATTAGTAATTGTTTTGATACTTGCTTACTTCCTTGCTTCTTCAGAAGTATTACCTTCTTATGAGAAATATGGCATTGATTCAGCTTCTGCAAAAAGAGTTGGAATGGGGCTAAATGCTTTTTATTTTTTAGCTATTGGTGCAGTTTTAGTAGTTCTTTATACTGAGTTCGGAAAAGCATTTAAAAAATAATGGCAAGAAGCAATCGAGAACTTCAAGAGATTAATGCGGGCGCAATGGCAGATATTGCCTTTTTGCTTTTAATATTCTTTTTAGTAACTACCACAATGGATGTAGATACTGGTATTGCCAGAAAACTACCGCCAATGCCAGAAGAAGAGCAGATAGAAGATGATTCGCAAATTCATGCTAGGAATATTTATGTGGTGCTTGTAAATTCCAACAATCAACTTTTGGTGGAAGGTGTTCCAATGGATATCTCGCAACTAAAAGATGGTGCAAAAGCATTTATTAATAATAATGGTTTAAGTCCTGAACTGTCGGACAATCCAGAAAAGGCAATTATCTCTTTGCAAAACGATAGAGGGACTTCTTATAAAACATATATTCAAGTGCAAAATGAATTGACTGCTGCCTATAATGAGTTAAGAAATACAGCCGCTTTATCTGAATTTGGCTCTCGGTATTATGATTTGTCAAAAAGCCAGCAAAGAACAATCAGAAAAAAATATCCGCAAAAAATATCGGAAGCAGAACCAAAAAATGTAAGTGATAATGAGTAAATTTAAAAGAAAATCAAAAGGAGGGTCGCCAGGCATTTCAACAGCATCTCTGCCGGATATTGTATTTATGTTATTGTTCTTTTTTATGGTAACAACTGTAATGCGCGAAACCACTCTGTTTGTAGATGTAACTACTCCAAAAGCAACTGAAATAAGAAAAATGGAGAAGAAATCATTGGTAAGTTATATTTATATCGGCTCTCCTGTAAAACGCTTGCAATCTTCTTACGGAACAAAACCAAGAATACAACTAAATGATGCCTTTGCCGAAACTGCCGATATTCAAGAGTTTATTGCTACCGAAAGAGAATCGCATGACGAAAAAGAAATTCCTTATATGACGGTTTCTATAAAGGGGGATGAACAGGTGAAAATGGGAACAGTTATTGATGTAAAACAAGAGCTCAGGAAAGCAAATGCTCTGAAAATAAATTACTCCACAAGAAAAGGAACTTACTAAGTTAGATATTAGTATTGAGATTTTAGACAATGCTGTGTTCAACTGATAAATGCAACACAATATTTATTTAGTTTTTGTTGAGGGATGAGAGACTTAAATTTTCTTACAGCCCTATTATTTATTAAATTTTCTACTTCTTTTATCCTTTGATGACTGATTTTTCTAAGATCAGTTTTCTTAGAAAAAAATCTTCTTATAAGTCCAATTCTATTCTCTATTGTTCCTTTGTCCTGAGTCAAGTTCAGGATAGTAAAATACCACTTTCCAAAGTAACCCACTTCTCCCTCTTATATTTGTTTGGGACAGGCACTCCAAGGAGGAGAATATTAGCAGTTAATCAATTCCCCTCTTGGGAGGGGATTAAGGGGTGGGTATCTATAGATTGCTTCACATTCATTCTCAATGACAAGAATATATAAACCCCCCTCCTAATTTAGGAGGGGGTGGGGGTGGTATATTTTATTTATACCCCTCTCCTTTTTTCAAAAGGTGTCTCCCCTAAAACAGGGGAGAAGTTTTGTCGTCTATCATCTAATATCTAAAAGCCTAGCAGTCTGTTCTGAACTTGATTCAGTAGTCTAATTTCTGTCTTTCACTTATAAAAACTTTCAAAAACGAGATCCATTCACATTCGTTCAGGATGACATCTTTTCATCTAATATCTCATATCTAAAAGTGTAGCGGTCTAATCTCTATCTTTTTCCTCAAAAGTTTTAATGGAATGCTCCACCGCTTGATTGATTTGGTTCAATTCTTTGGCAGTAAAATCACGATAAGTACCAATTGGTATATCTAATTTGATGTTCATTATTCTTACCCTTTTCAGCTTCTTTACATCATATTCTAAATATTCACACATCCTTCTAATCTGGCGATTAAGCCCTTGTGTAAGTATAATTTTGAATTTCTTTTTATCCGTTTGTTTCACAAAACACTTACGAGTAACGGTATCCAAAATTGGCACTCCATTTGCCATAGCTTCAATAAATTCTTTGGTAACTGGTTTGTGTACGGTAACTTCATATTCCTTTTCATGATTGTTACGAGCACGCAAAATCTTGTTTACAATATCGCCATCATTAGTTAGGAAAATAAGTCCTTCTGAGGGCTTATCCAACCTTCCGATAGGGAAAATACGAGTAGGATAATTAATATAATCAATTATATTATTTTTTTCTCGCATCTGATCGGTTGTACAAACTATGCCTACAGGTTTATTAAAAGCAATATAAACCATCTTCTTCTTTTTGGCTCTGTGCACCACCTTTCCGTTTACACTTACCTCATCTTCATCCGAAACTTTGGTCCCCATAAGTGGAACCTCCCCATTTATTTTTATCCTCCCTTGATCAATCAACTTATCAGCAGCACGCCTTGAGCAATATCCGATTTCAGATAAAAATTTATTTATTCTTGTAAGTTTTTTATTATCCATTTATTGAATTTTTTGCTTTTTTATTTCTCTTATGTAGTACCAAGTAAAAACAAAAAACAGTACAAAAATGATTGCAACCTCTGCTACATATTCAGTTGGTGCAACCCATATTTCATTTAGCAAATTCCACCTACCCATTACTTCAACAAAATTCCAGAAAATAATTACAGTAGGAACTGCATACCTAATGGCATAATCAAACTGCTGAATTTTTATCAATTTTAAAAACAAGTAGATGGACCAAAATAATGAACCAAAAGCCACAACAAAAGTCATAGGGTGATTAGATCCTGCAATATCTTCATCATACACCAAAAGAAGAACTATGTAGAACATCCAAAGAATCATTATTGTTTCAATAAATGTAGTAACTGCAATAAATTTTTCTGCTCTTTCTAATGCTTTAGTTTTAACTTTAATCCCAAATACTTTTTGAAACCAGTTAAAAAATTGACATCTTGTTTGTGATGATAAAAAGAACATGGTAAATACTGAAAGTAATCCTAAAGAAGACATCATTACTAAATATTCTGGCTTAGTAGCCACCTCACCATCTTCCATCAGTGGAGAGATGTTTAATTTTTGAGCAATCCACACAAAAGAGAACTCTACCCAGCCTGTCCAAACAAGAATTCCACCTAGCAAACCAACTAAAGTTGCTATTTTTTTATTTTCATCTTTTACTATTCCTAAAAAAACAAGGGAAACGCCCAATATACCAATTCCAAAGGCTGCTAGTAGCATATTATTATGAAAATAATGCTCTGTTAAAACCATAATAGCATGACCAATTGGCATAAGCAAAAGCACTATTATAAAGGAAAATATTCCGTATTTATATTTTGATAAATTCATACTGCAAACTTATGATTATTATCCGAATAATAATTATTAACAAATCATCTTAAAAACTATAAGTGACTAATGCTTATCAACTGCTAATTATTATAAATTTGCACAACTAATAAATTATATGAAAATGACAAAGAAATTTTTATCAATCGTAATGGCAGGATTCTTCTCATTTACAGCTATTGCTGATGAGGGAATGTGGTTGCCACAACTTTTACAAGCAATGAATGAGAGCGACATGCAAGCTGCTGGACTTCAACTTACTGCTGAAGACTTATACTCTGTAAACAATTCTTCTTTAAAAGATGCTATCGTTTCATTAGGTGGTTTCTGTACTGGAGAAATGATTTCTGCAGAAGGATTAATGCTAACAAATCACCATTGTGGATTTGATGCGATTCAAACTCACTCAAGTGTAAGAAACGATTATTTAAAAGATGGTTTTTGGGCTATGAGCCGAGATGAAGAGTTAAAAAATGAGGGCTTAACTGCAACTTTCCTGATAAGTATTGAAAGTGTAACCGATAGAGTTTTAGCAGGTTTTGATACACTTAACTTATCAGAAGCTGATAGAAAAGTAAAAATAAAAGAAGCAATTAAAAAGATAGTTGAAAAAGCTACTGAAGGAACGCATTATAGTGCTAGAGTAAAATCATTTTTTGGTGGAAACGACTATTATCTTTTAATTTCTGAAACCTTTAAGGATGTAAGATTAGTTGGTGCTCCTCCATCAGCAATTGGTAAGTTTGGTGGCGATACCGATAACTGGATGTGGCCAAGACATACTGGAGATTTTTCTTTATTCAGAGTATATATGGCTGAAGATGGAACACCAGCAGAATACTCAAAAGAGAATGTTCCTTACCGACCAAAACACCATTTACCAATACAGCTTAATGGGGTTGAAAATGGCGACTATACTATGATTTTTGGCTATCCAGGAAGAACGGATAGATACCTAACTTCTTATGGCGTGAAAGAGGCTTTAGACATTACAAACTCAACTATTGTTGATATCAGAAGTGAGAAATTAGCAATTATGAAAGCTGGTATGGATGCAAGCAAAAGAACTAAAATTCAGTATGCTGCAAAATATGCTCAAACTTCTAACTATTGGAAATACTTTATCGGACAATCAAAAGGATTAAAAAGAATGCGAGTGTATGATAAGAAAAAAGAGATTGAAGATAATTTTAGAGTTTGGGTTGCAAATGGAGATGCCCAAAGGCAAGAAAAATATGGGAAAGCCCTTGACTTAATAGAAGACGCTTTTTTTGCTAACAGAAAATTTACTGTTGCCCGAACTTACCTTAATGAAGCTATTTTTCAAGGAGCTGAGATAATGTATTTTTCGTTTATGATAAATAATATGATAAGTGCTTTACCTAAAGAAGATGGAAAAGAAAGGAGAGAACAACTTAGGGATATAAAAAATACAGCAAAGGATTTTTACAAAGATTATAACCCTACAATTGATCAAGAATTGCTTGCATCACTTTTAGAAATGTATTATTATAATGTCCCAAAAAGTCAACATCCTGATGTTTTTAAAAAAATAGAAAAACAACTTTTTGGTTTTAAAAAATTGGATTTTGATTATTTTGCTAAAACTGTTTTTAGAAAATCAATATTTGCTAATCGTACAAAATGTTGGAGCTTTTTAGAAAATCCAACTACTTCTAAAATTGAAAAAGACCCTGCATATAAAACGATAATGTCAATTTACAATTTCTATTTAGCTAATCATTATCCAAAAAGAAAAAAGGTAAGGGCCGATTTAGAAAAAGGAAACCGACTTTTTATTGCAGGACTTAGAGAAATGAATCCAGATATTAAATATTATCCAAATGCAAATTCTACTATGCGGCTTACTTACGGTAATGTTGGTGATTACGCTCCTGGAAACGCTATGCATTTCGATTATTACACCACTATTGATGGGATAATTGAAAAAGAAGACCCTACAAATGATGAGTTTATTGTGCCTGAAAAATTGAAACAATTATATGAAGATGGGGATTACGGAAGGTATGCTGATGAGGAGGGAAATTTAAGGATTAATTTTATTTCTAATAACGATATTACTGGTGGAAATTCTGGCTCTCCCGTTATAAATGCTTGGGGGGAGTTGGTAGGAACTGCCTTTGATGGAAATTGGGAAGCAATGAGTGGAGATATTGCTTTTGAAAATAAAGTACAAAGAACTATTTCTGTTGACATCAGATATACTATGTTTATTATTGATAAGTTTGCTGGAGCAAGCCATCTTATTAATGAAATGACAATTGCACCAAACCACCCACGAGCTTTGAGCAAAGAAGAAGAACAAGCTCTAAAAGCGGAAGAGGAACGAAAAACACAGGAAGAAGACCCTTATACTATTGTGCAAAAATTAGGAACTATTAACTATCTAGGAAAAGATATTCCTGTAATTAATATGGCGTCTTTTGGTTCTGCTTTTGATATGGCTGTTGATCAGTTTGGCTCTAGTAATGATATCTTATTTTCTTGGAGAGGAAATATTTACACTACTGAGAAAAGATAAGCCTTCTCACATATAATAAAGAAGCCCTAGCAATTTGGTGGGGCTTTTTTTATATTTACCAAAAATTAAAACTATGAAAAATATCATTATAATGATTATACGATTTATTTCTACATCAATCCTTGGAATATTAGTAGGTATGATTGCAATGATGGGGATGCATTATTTGAGTATGGTATTTTATCCTTTACCTGAGGGAGTAAGTCTGGAAGATGCTAACGCATTAAATGAATACATGAAGACTGCTCCTTTTGGTGCGCTTATAATGGTGATTGTATCTCATTCTGCAGGTGCTTTTATAGCAGGAGTAGTTGGAAAGTTTTTAGCTAATATCTCATTATGGAAACAACAAAATTCGTTTAAACTTCAAGCTTTATTTATAGGCTTATTGTTCACTTATTTTGGTTGGTTAAATCTTCAAGAATTAACACACCCTAGTTGGTTTAAAATTGATTTGTTCTTTTATGTTCCTGCTGCATTTATTGGAACAAAATTAGTTTCAAAGTAGGCTAACCTTTTCTGATCTTTCCAATCAAGTTTTCAATGGGAGGTTGTAATAGCTTTATGGCACTAATAAAAGAGTAGACTTATTATTATCAGCAAAAAGCTTGCTTAACAATTAGATGATTGCTTAAAAAAAGAAGTGTTCCTCTCAAGTATAAAAGTAACATTAGTACTAGTTTCTACAGAATGTAAAAATAGAAAAAAATTCTGGATGAGAGGATTACCCTCCCCCCTCATTTACATATCCCTCATAAACATCTTTGATATATATTTCCCTAAAATATCAAACTCAATATTTACGGTATCACCAATTGCTATATTTTGAAAATTAGTATGCCAAAAAGTATAAGGAATAATGGCTACTGAAAAAGAAGTGTCTTTGGAGTTTACCACAGTTAAGCTTACGCCATTCACACAAACTGAACCTTTATCCACCGTCATATTATCAGATTCTTTATGAGAAAAAGTAAAAATATGTGAACCATTTTCTTCACTAATTGCTGTGCATTTTGCACTTTGGTCCACATGTCCTTGTACCATATGTCCATCTAATCTTCCTCCCATTTGCAAGCATCTTTCCAAATTTACTTTACTGCCCACTTCTAATAATCCTAGGTTAGATTTATCCAAAGTTTCCTTAATAGCGGTAACGGTATACACAGCATCCTTAATATCCACCACAGTAAGGCACACCCCATTATGCGCTACACTTTGGTCTATTTTTAATTCATTTGTAATGCTCGATTTTAATGAAATATGCAAATTACTCCCCTCCTTTTTAAGGGCTACAACCTCTGCTATTTCTTCAATAATTCCTGTAAACATTTAGTCAGCTTTTTTTGTATTTCCTCTTATCAAACTTACTGTTCCCCTTATTTGGGAAGAGATAATTCCATTTAATTTTAATTCATTTATAGTGCAAACATAAAAATAAACTCCTTCTGAGCAATCACTCTTTTTACCTCTTTTTTGTCCGTTCCAATTAATTTCCGCATCAGTAGTTTCAAAAACCATTTTCCCCCAACGGTTAAATATTTTCATATCAACACTTTCAATATGTTTGTTTTTAATGGGCACAAAAAGATCGTTCACATTATCTGCATTTGGTGAAAATACATTTGGCAACTCATATTCTGGACAATTTTCTACACAAATTTGATTGCTAATAATGCTCTCATTTCCAAAAGAATCAGTGGCTGTAACCACATAACAGCCCGCAAGTGAATTCAGATTTTCATAAAAATAATAACTGCTATCCATTGTAGTAATAAACTTTTTATCGTTTCCACTTAACAGATAAATAGTATAAATTTCTGTATCCTCTAAGCAAATGCTATCACTCTCTAAATAAAAATGTAATTGAGAGTTTTTACAATCCTCCACAATGCTGATTTCAGGAGGACAAGGAGGGGTGCTATCTGTTGGAAAGGCGCATGAATTATTACTCAAATTTATAAGCGGACTAATGGTTTTTGTACCAGAATATCTGCCAATTGCTTTTACAAAATAACAATAGGTTTCTCCATTTTTTAGTCCATCATCCAAATAAAAATTATCAATTATTGTAGCGATAGAATCAAAGACAACAGCATTCGGATTTTTCCTAAAAATAACAAAGGCAGTGTCTTGCCAAGGGCTTGTGCTTTCAATATTTATTGCTATTGCATTATCTTGCGGATTTAAAGTGAGCCACTGAGATGAGGAGGTTGATTCCCCCACCAAAGTCCCATCTAAAAGTTGAATTTTATAAAAATATTGCTTGCTGTTTGCCGTAATTCCACCATCAAAATAAATGGTATCATTTATGCCGCTTGAAGTATAAATGAGATTAAAATTTTGCCCATCATCTGATCGAGATAATTCATAATAAGCATTGCTAGAAAAGCTAATGTCTTTGGGTTTGCTCCAAGCTATATAGATTGCATTTATAGAATCTGGATGATGCACACTCACATTGGTAATTAAAGGGCTAAAATTCAAAAGTTCTGCACATGCTTCTTCCGACACAATACTTTCTGCTCCATCCAAAAATTTTGTCACTATTCGATAACAATAATTAACCCCTTCCCCAAGGCCATTTCCATTATTATCATCTACAAAAGTAGTATTGTTAAGTCCGATTACCTTTCTTATAAACTGAAACCCATTTCCACTTGCCATGCCCACTGTGCAGCTATCCAAAGCCAAATTGCTTGTCGCCTCTTTTCGGTAAACTAAGTAGGAAGTCGCATTGCTACAAATACTCGCATCCCAAGAAATAGCAATGGCTTTTTGCATTTGCATCACGCTATCTATTTTTACATTTTCAACAGCAGGAGCAATTATTTTTATTTCCACCGATTGCATAGTAGAAAGTGCCACAGCTGAATGGGATTGCTCTTTCACTTTCAACACCAACTGAAAGGGGTTTTTTCTCACATCTGCACAAAAAGTAGGTATATTTAAAGTCGTTGAAATAGATTGTGTATCTGTAATTTCAGAAAAGGTAAAAAGCCCAGAAGAGCCAGATAATTTTATTTTTTGAAAAGCAGTATCTACAATGGTGCTGCCAAAAGGAATAGCACTACTTCCCCAATAAAAATTCCCGAAATTATCGGTAAAAATACTGTCTTCATCCCAAGCTAAAATGGGTATCTTTAAAGTATCTCCTGCTATTACACAAAAGCTTGGCTGCACTTCAATTTTAGGAGGGGAATTGTTAATGGTATTTGGTGCGACTGTAATCTGCATATCACGCACAATACTGCCTACTTTCACTCCATTTCTCCACTCTTCAATCAAGATTGCAATATTATATTCACCCACCATTGTTGGGCTGTCCCAAATTAAATTTCCACTAGCATCAATACTTAAACTATTGGAAGCATCAGGAAACTGATAGCCAATAATATCATTTCCATTTTCTCCTTTAGAAGAAATTATAGTGTAACTTAAACTATCTCCATCTGAATCAAAGGCGGAAGGATTGTGAATAAAAGGAATACCAACTACCGCTTTATCAATTGGGGAATTAAGTAAAATAGGCGAACTATTATTTCCAATAAGTGGGTTTATCATCAAAATACTTTCCAAATAAAAGGACACATCTACAGAATTTGGGATATTCACAACTCCAGCATTTCTGTTAGGGTCTTCCATGGCAATAATGTATGTGCCTACTGCCGGAAAAGTATGCACCCCAATATATTCGTTTTTTGAGATATTTGTTCCTACCAATGTTTCAGAAATTCTAGGAAATGTATCTTGGGTATTGTCCGAAAAAGAAAAATACAATTCCGTTCTTTGTTGGTGAGCCATTGTGCTAGGGTCGGTAAAGGTGATAAGCGTAATTTCAAAAGTTAGCGGTCCTATTTGTTTGTATGTTATCTCACCAGCCCTATTATGGGTTGCCTTTAACTGCAGTGCAGAAAAACAAACTAAAAATAATATACAGAGTTTTTTTAGCATTAGTAATCAATTTCTTGAATTTTCATTTGTTTTGGTTTACGCCTTTTTTTATACATTTGGTTTCGTAATTCAGGAGTAAAGCCTGCTTCCAATATACAGGTTTCAATATTTTCTGAGGTAAAACGGTGAGGAGCACCTGCTACCGAAACTACATTTTCTTCTATCATTATGGAGCCCATATCATTAGCCCCTCCATGAAGAGTAAGTTGAGCCGTATCCGCCCCAACGGTAAGCCAAGAGGTCTGAATATTTTTAATATTCGGAAGCATAATTCTGCAAATTGCTACCATTCTTAAATACTCATCAGCCGTTACATTATTATTTATTCCTTTTACTCTTTGCAAGAGTGTTCCATCATCCATAAATGGCCAAGCAATAAATGCTAAAAATCCATTTTCACCTTCAGGTTTTTGTTCTTGTACCTCTCTTATTCTTACCAAGTGATCAAAGCGCTCTTCCAATGTTTCTATATGTCCAAACATCATAGTTGCAGAAGTTGTAAGGCCAATTTGGTGTGCAGCTTTCATGATATCTAACCATTCTTGCCCTGTGCATTTTCCTTTGGAAATTAATCGCCTGACTCTATCACTTAAAATCTCTGCACCTGCCCCTGGCATACTGTCCATTCCTGCCTTTTTAAGGGCTGTTAATGCTTGCCAATGAGATATTCCGTCAATTTTACAAATATGAGCTACTTCCGGAGGTCCTAATGCGTGCAACTTTATTTCTGGATAAAGTGCTTTTAATTCCCTAAAAAGTTTGCAGTAATATTCTAATCCTAAATCAGGATGATGACCTCCTTGTAAAAGCAATTGATCACCACCAAATTTAATGGTTTCCTCAATTTTTGTTTTGTAAGTTTCAATATCGGTAATATAAACTTCTTCATGCTTTGGATGACGAAAAAAATTACAAAACTTACAATTTGCAGTACAAGCATTTGTAGTATTTACATTTCTATCAATCTGCCATGTTACCGTATTTCCAGGCACTTGCATTTGTCGTAATTCATTAGCCACCCACATCAATTCGGCAGTAGGAACATTTTCAAATAAAAACTGCCCCTCTTTAGCTGATAAAAATTCTTTTTTTAATGCCTTTGCTATCAATTGCTTACTCTCCATAAAAATTATTAGTTTTGCGACTTCAAAATTACACAATTTATATGAAGACACTAATTAAAAAGAAAACAACAATTTCTGATAAGGATAATTTAATTCTATTATGTGATAAAAAAAGCAGTTTAAAAAGCTTTGATTTCTCTAAATCAGAACTTAGCTTTATTGCAAAACAGCAAAAAGACAAAAAGGAAATTGTCACTATCAATCAGTACAATAAATTGGTTTTTGTTGTTGTTCCAAAAAAAGAAAAAAACACCAATCAATACCAAGAAAATTGTAGAATGCTTGGTGACCAATTGCAAGGCAGTTTAAAAGATGAAAAGTCCGTACTTATTATTGATGTAAAAGGAAATCAAAGGGAAGTTTTGGCAATAGCTGAGGGAATGGCACTATCTAACTATACTTTTACAAAACACAAAACAGAGGAAAAACCAAATAAATTAGAGACTCTCTATTTATGTAAAAATTCCAACAAAAAAGATATTGATGAATTGCAAAACATTATTGATGCTGTTTATTTAACCAGAGATTTAGTAAACGAACCATTTTCACATCTCACAGCAAAAGATTTAGCAAATTCGGCAAAAAAAGGAGGGAAAAATAGTGGATTCAAAACTACTGTTTTTAACAAAAAGAAAATAGAATCTTTAAAAATGGGAGGGCTTTTGGCGGTAAATAAAGGAAGTATTGACGAACCCACTTTCACTATTATGGAGTGGAAGCCAAAAAATGCAAGCAACAAAAAACCTATCGTTTTAGTAGGTAAAGGTATTGTATATGATACTGGTGGTTTGAGCTTAAAACCAACTGCCAACTCTATGGATTTAATGAAAACAGATATGGGTGGAGCAGGAACAGTAATTGGAGCAATGTATGCTATTGCAGCAAACAAATTGCCTATTTATGTTATTGCATTAATCCCTGCAACCGACAATCGTCCTTCTGGAAATGCTTATGCGCCTGGGGATGTAATTACTATGCATGATGGCACAACTGTTGAGGTATTAAATACTGATGCTGAAGGTAGACTAGTACTTGCTGATGCTCTTAGTTTTGCCAAAAAATACAAACCAGAATTGGTGATTGATTTAGCAACCTTAACAGGTGCAGCAGCTTATTCTATTGGCCATTTTGGAATTGTAAGTATGCATAGAAATACAGAAAAAGAGCATGCTAATTTGAAAAAAATTGGAGAGCAAACACATGAACGCTTAGCAGAAATGCCTTTTTGGTCGGATTATGATCAGCTAATAAAATCAGATGTTGCAGATATAAAAAATCTAGGAGGTCCAGCAGGCGGTGCTATTACAGCAGGAAAATTTCTGGCTCATTTTGTAGATTATCCTTGGATACATTTAGATATTGCAGGACCTACTTTTATAAAAGCAAAATACGGATATAGAGGAAAAGGAGCAACAGGAATGGGAGTAAGATTATTGTATCAATTCATAAAAAACAGAGCGTAATGGTAAAAATAAAAGTGGGTATTTCTGTTGGGGACTTAAATGGAATAGGAATGGAGGTTATCATCAAAACTTTCTTAGATAATAGAATGATGGAACTTTGTACGCCTATTGTTTTTGGGGGAGCGAAAACCGCTTCTTATCACCGAAAAGCATTAGAAATAAAAGATTTTAGCTTTAATATTATCAATAAAATAAAAGAGGTAAATGCTAAAAGAGCAAATTTGTTGAATTGTTGGAATGAAGAAGTGGAAATCAAATTTGGTGAGGCAACTGAAATTGCTGGAAAGTATGCTTTCAAATCTTTAACAGAAGTTACGGATTCTTTGAAAAACAAGGAAGTAGATGTTTTAGTTACAGCCCCAATAAATAAAGCAAATATTCAAAAAAATGAAAGCTCATTTATAGGACATACCGAATATTTAGGGCAGCAATTTGATGGCGATTCTTTAATGATAATGCTCTCTGATACCATGCGAATTGCTTTCGTAACAGGACATATTCCTCTCTCGGAAGTGGCGGCATCCCTTTCTGAAGAAAAAATATTTACGAAAATAGAACAATTATCACAATCCTTAATACAGGATTTTGGAATTTCAAAACCAAAAATTGCAGTTATCGGTTTGAATCCTCATGCAGGTGAAAATGGCATGTTGGGAAAAGAAGAAAAGGAGATTATTTCCCCAACTATTTCAAAAGCAAAAAAGCAAAACATTTTAGCTTTTGGTCCGTATTCTGCCGATAGTTTTTTTACAAAAGACAATTTAAAGAACTTTGATGGGGTTTTGGCCATGTATCACGATCAAGGGCTTACGCCTTTTAAAACCCTTTCTTTTTCAGAAGGAGTGAATTATACAGCCGGACTTTCCATTATAATATTTTTTTTCAAGCAGAAGACGGCATACGATATTGCTGGAAAGAATTGTGCAGATGAGAAATCATTCAGAAATGCAGTATATATGGCATGCGATATTTACAGAAAAAGAGAAGAATATAAAGGGTTAATTTCAAATCCTTTACTCTCACAAAACAGTTAAGAAAAATATAGTATATTTGCACCCTTTTTAAAAACAAAAAAGATGCCTAAAAATTGTATAAGGATAGCAGGGCTAAGTGAAGGTGAGCATGGGCAGGAGTTTGAGATAAGAAATAAGTTCTTTCAGAAATATAAAGAATCGGAAGTTAAGACAGGAGAGTTTATTGTAAAAATAGTAGTAGTTTTAAGAGGATTGGATAGAAAACTTACAATAAACATAGAAGGGAAAATTACAAATCTGTTGTGTGATTATTGTGCTAAAAAGTTAAATTGTGTAATTTCAACAACATCAAATTTTGTAATAAAAGAGAATGAAGAGGAAATAGAAAGTACAGATGAAATAATTTATGTACTGCCAAATCAACATCATTTAGATTTAAGTCAGTTGATTTTTGAGATGGTAAACCTTTCTATTCCAAATAAAAGAACACACAGCAAAAGTGAGCAAGAAAAAGGAGAATGCGACAAAGGAATGCTACAATTGATGGAAAAATATGCTACAAAAACAAATAAAGAAATAGACCCAAGATGGGAGGTATTAAATAAATTAAAAGTAAAATAAAATGGCACATCCAAAGCGAAAAATATCAAAGCAAAGAAGAGATAAAAGAAGAACACACTACAAAGCATCTACTTCTACAATGTACTCTTGCCCTAATTGCGCAACTCCAGTATTATATCATAGAGTTTGTGAAGAATGCGGACAGTATAGAGGAAAACAAGCTATTGCTCAGCAAGCAAACGCCTAAATTCCAATTATTTTGTAGTTTTAACCCCTAAAAAACTACAAGCTATTTATGAGAATTGGCATAGATATAATGGGAGGAGATTTTGCTCCCCAAAAAACTGTTCATGGAGCAATTCTTGCTTTAAATGAACTTCCTAAAAATATTGAAATCACACTTTTTGGTAGAGAGCAGGAGATTATTTCTGAACTAAAACAGCATAATGTTAGTGCAGATAAATTTGAAATAATTGACTGCTCTGAGATTATTAATATGGGTGAACATCCTACTAAAGCCTTTAAGTCAAAACCAGATTCTTCAATAGCAAAAGGGTTTAAATATTTAGCAAAAGGGGAAATTGATGGCTTTGCATCTGCTGGAAATACAGGCGCTATGTTTGTTGGCGGATTTTATTCGGTAAAAGCAATTACCGGAATTTTACGCCCAGCTATTTCTACTCTTATTCCTAGAGAAGATGGTGGAGTAACTGTACTACTTGATGTGGGGGCTAATGCCGATTGCAAACCAGATGTATTATATCAATTTGGCATTTTGGGATCACTTTTTTCTAAATATGTTTGCGGTATTAAAGATCCAAAAGTAAGTTTGCTAAATTTGGGAGAAGAAAAAACCAAAGGGAATTTACTTACACAAGCTACTTACCAAATGATGGAAAATAATATGGATTTTAATTTTGCGGGAAATATAGAAGGGAGAGATATTTTTGATTCGGATACAGATGTTATTGTTTGTGATGGATTTACAGGAAATATTGTGCTTAAAGAAGCAGAAGGAATTTTTTCCATCATGAAAAAAAGGGACTTGCTTGATGATTATTTCAAGAGATTTAATTACGAAAATTATGGCGGAACGCCTATTTTAGGTTTAAATAAAACCGTTATTATTGGGCACGGAATTTCTAATGAAATTGCAATTAAAAATATGATAATTTTAACAAAAGATGTTGTAGAAGCAAAGCTGAACGATAAAATAAAAGAAACCTTAAACTAATGACAAAAACAAGAGCCGCAATAACAGGTATTCAAGGCTATGTGCCAGATCATATCCTAACTAATAAGGAATTGGAAACTATGGTGGACACCAATGATGAGTGGATTGTAAGTAGAACAGGGATAAAGGAAAGAAGAATTTTAAAAGGAGAGGGAAATGGGTCTTCTGTTTTAGGAGCTGAGGCGATAAAAGGGCTTTTGGCAAAAACAAATATTTCTGCTGATCAGGTGGATTTAATTATTTGTGCCACTGCAACCCCTGACATGATTTTTCCGTCAACAGCTTGTATAATTGCCGATAAAGTTGGTGCAACAAATGCTTTTGCTTACGATTTGATGGCGGCTTGTTCGGGTTTTTTGTATGCACTTGCTACTGCATCCAAATTTATTGAAACGGGCACTTATAAAAAGGTAATTGTTGTTGGAGCTGATAAAATGTCATCCATTGTGGATTATACCGATAGGGCAACAGGTATTATTTTCGGAGATGGTGCAGGGGCAGTAATGTTAGAGCCATCAGAAGATGGTTTAGGGATACAAGATGCTATTTTAAGAAGTGATGGTTCTGGAAGAGAATTTCTGCACATGAAAGCAGGAGGATCGGCAAAACCAGCAAGCCATGAAACGGTAAATGCTAGGGAACATTTTGTTTTTCAAGATGGGCAGCCTGTTTTTAAAGCAGCTGTAAAATCCATGGCAGATGTTTCGGAAGAAATAATGAAGAAAAATAATTTATCGGCAGATGATGTAGCTTGGCTTGTTCCTCATCAAGCAAATAAAAGAATTATTGATGCAACTGCCAGAAGAATGGGAGTGGGAGATGATAAGGTAATGCTCAATATTCAAAAATACGGAAACACTACAAATGGAACTATTCCTCTTTGCCTTTGGGAATGGGAAAATCAACTTAACAAAGGGGATAATATTATATTAGCCGCTTTTGGGGGAGGATTTACTTGGGGTTCTATATATCTGAAATGGGCATACGATTCAAATAAATAATTACTTTTGTACTTTAAAAAAAAATAAGATGAATTTAAAAGACATTCAAGAATTAATAAAGTTTGTTGCAAAATCTGGTGCAACAGAGGTGGATTTAGAAATAGATAATATTAAGATTTCAATCAAATCCCCCGCAAAGAAAAGAAGGGGAGTAACAGAAGAACCTATTACGGTTATTCAGCAAGCCCCTGCCCAGGCGGTAGTAGCACCTCCTGTACCGGCTCCAATTGAACCTACCAAAAAAGAAGTCGAAAAACAAGATGAAAATGCTAATTATGTAACCATAAAAGCCTCTATGATTGGTACTTTTTATAGAAGTTCAGGGTCAGACAAAGATGCATTTGTAAATGTTGGAGACGAAATAAAAACCGGAAGTGTTATCTGCATTATTGAGGCTATGAAATTATTTAACGAAATTGAATCAGAAATATCTGGTAAGATTGTGAAAGTGTTGGTGGATGATAATACGCCTGTTGAGTTTGATCAGCCACTATTCTTGGTTGATCCTTCTTAATTTTTTTAAAATAAATACAAAATCAAAATGTTTAAAAAGATTCTAATTGCCAACAGAGGTGAGATTGCGTTAAGAGTTATTCGAACTTGCAAGGAAATGGGCATAAAAACAGTTGCGGTTTATTCTAAAGCAGATGCTGATAGTTTGCATGTTCGTTTTGCAGATGAGGCAGTTTGTGTTGGCCCTGCCCCTAGTGCAGAATCCTATTTAAAGATTCCAAATATTATTGCTGCTGCCGAAATTACCAATGCGGATGCCATTCATCCCGGTTATGGTTTTTTAGCGGAAAATGCTAATTTCTCCAAAATATGTGCTGAAAATGGCATCAAATTTATTGGGGCATCTCCCCGTATGATAATAAACATGGGAGATAAAGCATCTGCAAAGGAAACCATGAAAAAGGCAGGGGTGCCTACGATTCCTGGCTCCAAAGGGATTATCAAGAATTTTGAAAATTGTAAAAAATTAGCCAAAGAAATCACTTATCCAGTAATGTTAAAAGCAACAGCTGGTGGTGGTGGAAAAGGCATGCGATTAGTTTGGGAAGAAGAAAATTTAAAAGATGCTTGGGATAGTGCAAGGCAAGAATCCAAAGCAGCTTTTGGAAATGATGGCATGTACATGGAAAAATTCATTGAAGACCCAAGGCATATTGAAATTCAAATCATTGGCGATAGCAGAGGTAAGGCATGTCATCTTTCGGAAAGAGATTGTTCTATTCAAAGAAGACATCAAAAATTGATGGAAGAGATCCCATCTCCTTTTATGACTAAAAAATTGAGAAAAGAAATGGGGGAAGCAGCCATAAAGGCGGCTGAGGCAGTAAAATATGAAGGAGTGGGAACGGTAGAATTTTTAGTAGATAAGCACAGAAATTTCTACTTTATGGAAATGAATACTCGTATTCAGGTAGAACACCCCATTACTGAAGAAGTAATCAATTATGATTTAGTAAGGGAGCAAATAAAAGTGGCTGCTGGCATTCCTATTTCAGGGAAAAATTATGAGCCGAAACTACACGCCATTGAGTGCAGAATAAATGCGGAAGATCCTTATAATGATTTCCGTCCAAGTCCTGGCAGAATTACTAATTTTCATACTTCTGGAGGGCACGGCATACGAATAGATACGCATGTGTATGCCAATTATGTGATACCACCTTATTATGATTCTATGATTGTAAAACTGATTGCTGTTGCACAAACAAGGGAAGAAGCTATTGCTAAAATGGAAAGGGCTTTGGAAGAATTTATAATTGAGGGAGTAAAAACAACTATTCCATTTCATCAGGCACTGATGAAAGATGAGAATTTCCGAGCAGGAAATTATACCACAAAATTTATGGAAGATTTTGAGTTGTAATCAGCAGAAAAATAGATATTAGTAATTTATACTATAGAAAATAAATTCAATAAACCTTTCCCCCTGTTTTTTGGAAGAAGATAACTTTGAAAAAGTAGAGGAATATACAACGCCATTTCAGAAGAAGTAAACGCTTGCAAATTATTAGTTTCCAAGCGCTTACTTTTGTGCCCAGAGCCGGTCTCGAACCGGCACGGGTTTAACCCCACTGGTGTTTGAGACCAGCGCGTCTACCAATTCCGCCATCTGGGCAAATGGTTGGCGAAAATAATTAAACTCTTTCTCTTAGACAATCATTTATCTTTTATTTAATAAAAATTAGTTAAAATGATGCAATAACTCTATATTTGCAGCCCTTTTTCAAAGAGGAAAATTATGGACAAACCACTTAGATTTTTTGCAGGAAGTGCAACAGAAGAATTAGCAAATGAGATTGCAAATGCTTATGGGATAAAACTAAGTAGGCGTAAAATAGTGCAGTTTTCTGATGGAGAATTTGAACCCTCTTTTGAAGAAACCGTAAGGGGTGCTGAAGTATTTTTGATTCAATCTACTACACCACCTTCTGATAACTTGATGGAACTTTTACTTATGATTGATGCGGCAAAAAGAGCTTCTGCAAAAAATATTATTGCAGTAATGCCATATTTTGGTTATGCCAGGCAAGATAAAAAAGGCAAACCAAGAGTACCTATAGGTGCAAAATTGGTTGCTAATTTACTTACAGCCGCAGGAGTAGATAGAATTATGACAATGGATTTGCATGCCAATCAAATTCAAGGTTTTTTTGAAGTTCCTGTTGATCATTTATTTGCATCAGAAATATTTATTGAAGATATTAAGAAATTAAATTTACCTAACTTGGTAGTTGCATCTCCTGATATGGGTGGCTCAAAAAGAGCAAATACTTATGCCAGCTTCTTACAGTCGGGATTGGTTATTTGTTATAAAGATAGAAAAGAAGCAAATAAGATTGGTGAAATGTTGCTTATTGGTGATGTGCAAGGCAAAGATGTTATAATAATTGATGATATGGTAGATACTGCCGGCACCCTTACCAAAGCTGCAAATTTAATGATAGAAAAAGGGGCAAATAGCGTAAGGGCATATTGCACCCATGGTGTACTTTCCGGTAAAGCGTATGAAAACTTGGATAATTCAAAAATTGCGGAATTGGTAATTACAAATACCATTCCAAAAAAACATAAAAGCAAAAAAGTAAGAGAAATTTCAGTGGCAAAATTATTTGCCCAAACTATTGAATCAGCAATAAAAAATGAGTCAATTAGTGATAAATGGAAAGAAAAATAAACAACAAATTATAAACCAAAACAAATTTAAAAAATGAAAACACTAGCAATTAGTGCGAAACTAAGAAATGGAACTGGGAAAACAGATTCCAAAGCACTAAGAAATCAGGGTAATGTACCATGCGTACTTTACGGGGGAGAAAAGCAGGTGTGTTTCTATGCTCATGAAAATGATTTTAGAAATCTTGTGTACACCCCAGATGTATTTATTGTAGAACTAGATATTGAAGGTGAAAAGTATCGGGCGGTAATGCAAGACTTGCAGTTCCATCCAGTTACAGATAAACTTCTTCATTTAGATTTTCTGCAAATTTTTGAGGATAAGGAAGTTACTGTTACTATTCCTGTTCATCTTAAAGGAAATGCTGTTGGAATTAGAAATGGTGGTATTCTGTTTTTCAGAAGAAGAAAAATTATTACAAGAGCAATTCCAGGAAATCTTCCAGATTATATCGAAATCAACATTGAAGATGTAGAAATCGGTCAATCTATTTTTATAAAAGATATAAGAGATGAAAAGTTTACTTTCTTGGCACCTGACAATGCGGTAGTTATGGGAGTAAGAATAGCACGAGAACTTATAATTGAAGAAGATGAAGAAGAATTAGAAGGGGAAGAAGGAGAAATTGCTGAAGGAGAAGAAGGAGCAGTAGCAGAGGGAGCGGAAGAAAAACCTGCAGCTGAATAAAAATGAAATACTTAATCGTAGGATTAGGTAACCCTGGTGGAGAGTACGAAAATACTCGCCATAATATAGGTTTCAAAGTATTGGATGCATTAGCATCCAATACTTCTTTTAAGGAAGAGCGTCATGCCAAAACGGCTATTATTAAACATAAAGGCCGTTCTTTTTTTCTTATTAAGCCAACTACTTTTATGAACTTGAGCGGAAAAGCAGTGAATTATTGGCTGCAACAGCTGAAAGTTGACATTAAAAATTTATTAGTAATAACTGATGACATTGCTCTTGATTTTGGAACTTTACGATTAAGAGGAAAGGGAAGTGATGGTGGGCATAATGGACTAAAAAATATTCAATCTGTTTTAGGAAGAAATGATTTTGCTAGGTTAAAATTTGGTGTTGGAAATGATTTCTATAAAGGTAGGCAAGCTGATTATGTACTTAGCAATTGGACTGCCGATCAAGAACAAGAGCTTAGCGAACGCATTGAACAGGCTGCAAAAATAGGACTCTCTTTTGGCTCGATAGGTCTAACAAGAACTATGAGTGAATTTAACGGCAAATAACTAAGCCAAATATTTAGCAATATTCACCTTTTCAGCAATAATTGAATGTAGTTTTTCAACTGAAACTCTTTCTTGGGTCATAGTATCTCTATCTCTTAAAGTAACTGTATTGTCTTCTAAAGTTTGATGAT